>DASWXS010000625.1:0-3594 GCA_036405375.1 Bacteroidia bacterium | reverse complement strand
GGAAATATAATCTGGAATCCGGGTAACGTAATAGGGAATAATTTTGGAGCTTCAGCCGGAACTTACACCGTTACTGTAACAGGTGTTAATGGTTGTATCAATGAAACTTCTTTTTCAGTTGAAGATCTTGGCCCTCCGGCTTTCACAGCGAGCAACGATACATGTTTAAATGCACCGGTTCCGGTAAACCTGAGTTTAGCTTTTGATTGTGCTTCTTCCGCAAGCTGTGGAGTAACTACAAATACTTCATGCGCTTCAAGCGGAACAATTGTACAATTTGGTACAGGTACCGAACAAAATGATGATACGGAATATCCAACTCCTTTTGGTAATTACTATAAAAACACCAAACAACAGTATTTATATAAAGCTGCTGACCTTTTAGCTGCGGGTGTTACTCCTGGAGTTATCAATTCAATAGCATTTAATGTTTTGCAAAATAACGGAACAACAGTTTACGATGGCTTTACAATCAAAATGATGTGTACTAATGCAACTGACCTGGATACAAGCAGTAACGCACCGTTTTTAACGGGGGCGCAAACTGTTTTTAACCCGGCTACAATAAATGTTGCTTTAGGCTGGAACACATTTACTTTCAACAATAATTATGCATGGGATGGCACAAGTAATATTGTTGTTGAAATCTGTAACGCCCTTTCTACCAATTTTACGGATAACGCACAGGTTCAATTATCTGTAATGAATTATGCAGCTTCGGTGTATTACAGAAGTGATGCTACCCCGGCTTGTCCTCAAACCACTCACAACTATTTTACGCCATGGAATGGATTCCCGAATGCGAAATACATACCAAACACCCGATTTGGTGTAGGTTCTATAAACGCAGCAGCTTATACATACTCATGGAATGTTGGTTCACCAACCGGCCCTGTGGTAGCAACTACGCAAACAACAACAGTTACACCTCCGGCAGGCGGGCAAACTACATATTTCGTAACCGTATCTGCTACTAACAGCGGTGTTACTTGTTCACGTGTTGATTCTGTACGCATTTTGGTTTCATCTTCTCAACCTCAGATCTTCCCTGACGGTGCTGTTTTATGTACAGACGATGCAATAATGGGTTTAACCGTAGTTGGTGCTCCCGGCGGATCATGGTCGCATAACACAACTTCCGGAACAGGAATTGGCGGGGGCATTACTCCAAACGGTGGCAACGTTGATTTTAATCCTGCTATTTCAGCTTTAGGTCAATCTTATGTTACCTACACCGTAGGTGCTGCAAACTGTATTTTAAAAGATTCGGTTTTAATGGTGGTTAACCCGGCAGTAGTTCCAAACTTTGTGGTGCCTGCAAACTACTGTTCTTATGACCCTGCAATCAGCTTCAATACCTTACCGGTATCCTGCTACCCCGGAACAACCTGTCAGTGGAAGATAGACGGAACAGTTGCTACAGGTATCGATCCGGCTGTACTTACAGCAACAACACACACGGTTACTTATACAACAGATGCGGGTGGTAACTGCCCGCGTACGGCAACGCAAACTATTAATGTACATACTGCACCGGTAGTTACGTTTAGTGCAGATACACTAAGCGGGTGTTTGCCAAGTGTTCCTGTTGCTTTCACCAGCACAGTAACCACAACCCCTGCGGCTTCAAATGCATATACCTGGTCGTTTGGCGATGCAAGTACTGCCAATGTTGCGAACCCGGTACACGTATATAGCCAGGCAGGTGTTATGTCGGTAAGCCTTAACTATACAGATATTAATGGCTGTGCTGATAATGAGACCAAAATCTCATACATTACTATAAACACAATTCCAGAACCTGAATTTGTGTTTGAACCTGCAAATCCAACATCACTCGAACCGCATGTTCAGTTTTACAATACTTCACGTAACTCTACCGGTTTAACCTGGGAGTGGGATATAGCGGGACTTGATAGTGCAGATTATTTTAATATTTCCTACGATTTCCCTGCATCGGGTACTTATAATATTGTTTTAACGGCTACATCTCCTGCAGGCTGTGTGGCTTCGTACACCAGCCCTGTAACGGTGCGACCTGACTATGTAATTTATATTCCTTCAGGTTTCTCGCCTAATGGTGATGGAAAAAATGATGTATTTCTTCCTAAATACAGCGAGTTGATGAAAGAAGATTATATCATGAGTATTTACGACAGATGGGGCGAAAAAATATTCCAGACATCCGACATCGCCGAAGGCTGGAAAGGCTCAAAAGGTAACAGCGATAACATTGTCAGCGAAAGTGGTGTTTATATCTATAAAATCATTTATAAAGATGCTTATGGTAAAGGACATTCAGAAACAGGCCATGTAAACCTGGTAAGATAATTTTATCACTCAGAATCAGAAACGGTTTGTAGTAATACTGCAAACCGTTTTTTTATTCCATTCACGCCCGGAATATTGGTAATAATGTTACATATTAGCTACATTTGCACAGTAATTTAAAAAAGCAAATCATGTCAGCAGAAGTTAAAGATTCAACCGGTATCAAAACAACAGCCTTAACAAACAAACATATTTCGCTTGGTGCGAAAATGGTGGAGTTTGCAGGATATAACATGCCTGTTTCATATAGTGGGTTAAATGATGAGCATGCTACGGTACGAAACGCGGTTGGAGTTTTTGATGTGAGCCATATGGGGGAGTTTATCCTGAAAGGAGATAGAGCCCTGGATCTTATCCAGGCAGTTACCAGTAACGATGCTGCTGTGTTGGTTGATGGAAAAGCGCAATACTCTTGTTTGCCAAATGGCAAAGGTGGTATTGTGGATGATCTTATCGTTTACAGGATCGATGAAAAAACATACCTGCTTGTTGTGAATGCATCCAACATTAAAAAAGATTGGGACTGGATCAGCAAACACAATACTTATGGTGTTGATATGAAGGATATTTCTGACCGTACTTCTTTACTTGCTGTTCAGGGACCAAAAGCCACGGCAACACTTCAAAAACTGACTGATATTAATCTTTCTGAAATTCCTTACTATGCTTTTGCAAAAGGAAAATTCGCAGGAATCGATAACATAGTTATTTCTAATACGGGATACACCGGGGCAGGCGGCTTTGAGTTATATTTTGATAATGACAAGGCAGAGCATATCTGGAATGAAGTGTTTAAAGCCGGTGAAGAATTCGGAATCAAACCGATTGGTTTAGGTGCACGCGATACCTTACGCTTGGAAATGGGCTTTTGCCTTTATGGAAATGATATTGATGATACAACATCACCATTGGAAGCAGGATTGGGATGGATTACCAAATTCACTAAAGATTTTACCGACAGGGCGTTTCTGGAAAAACAAAAAGCAGAAGGTGTAAAAAGAAAACTGGTTGGCTTTGAAATGATCGACAGAGGAATTCCCCGCCACGATTATATTATTACTGACGCTAATAATAATCCAATCGGAAAAGTAACTTCCGGTACCCAATCGCCTACGTTAAATAAGGCTATTGGTATGGGATATGTTGATTTAGCATATTCAAAAGCTGATTCTGAGATATTTGTACAGATCAGGGATAAGGCAATCAAAGCAAAAGTTGTTAAAATCCCCTTTTTGAAGAAATAAACCCGGCTTTTTTACTATT
>DASWXS010000624.1:0-4627 GCA_036405375.1 Bacteroidia bacterium | reverse complement strand
TTTTTAGGTAGTAGGTTTTAGAAAGGGTGGTGTTACAAAAGATCACCTGAGATTGTAATAGACTGATTTTAAGAGTTGGTAATGTATCAAATTGTCACCTGAGTGGAGTTAATCCTGGCACGCCTAAATAAGTACGATTTTTGATTGCCAGTTTACCGATGCAATTGCTTAAACAAAGTATTTCCCGAAGATTTGTGGAAAACCACGTTAAAATAATAAATGATTTTTTGGGATTCCCGTATTACATGAAAATCTCCTGCCATCAATAAATACAGGCTTTCTGAGTACTTAATTTCTCTTTTTGTGATATCCCCATTTTGGGGATTTTTTTATGTTTTTAGTTTCGTGTTACTTACAGATCAGACCTTACTGGCACCTGAGTTGAAGTATCAAAGCAACACATTTTAAAAACAATATTCAATATGATTACAAAAACAAGAAACAGGAGTACACGTTCGGGAGATCGTGACTCTAATGGCCGTTATGGCAACAGCAACCGATACCAGGAACAGGATAATGATCGTTATGATGTAGAATCTAATAACAGAGACTACGACGATTTTGATGATCACGACGATGATGATGAATTTGAAGGTGGGTACAGCCGTGGATTCCGCAGATATGAAGATGAGGATATGGATGATGATAATATGAGAAATGAATATGATGAGGATGATGACGATTACGATCGTGATTATGATCATATCCATGCAGGTTATGAGGAAGACGAAGATGACTATCGCTACAACAGCGGCCGTGGTTACGGAAACGATGAGTATTATGGAAACCGCAGCAGCAACCGTGGCTATTCGTCGGTAGACCGTGATGATAATCGCACCGGCAGTCGTGGGGGCTGGTCAGGTGGCGGATCAAACCGTTATGGTTCTTCATACAACAGCGGTTATGGAAATTCGTCAAACAGAACAGGCGGATCATCTTACAATCGCGGAAACGAAGGTTCATATGGCTCAGGTTCATTCAATCGTGGATATGGTTCTAACCAGGGAAATTCGTATGCGGGCCGCGGTTCATCATACGGCGATAATTACAGGTCATCTTCATCACGTATGGATAATGACTATTACGGAAACGGGTCGTCGCGTAACTCAGGCGAATATGGCGGATACCAGGGAGGTTCTTCCCGTTCAAACGGTAACAGCCGTTACGGAAGCGATACCGATTACGATTATTCACGCGGAGGGTCAAGCGGAAGAACTGGAACAAGACGTTCGTCAGGAACATCAACAGGCAGTTCAACTTCCGGAAAAAGAGCCTCGGCAAAAAAATCAACTTCGGGAACTTCAAAATCAACAAGTACAAACCGTAAACGTTCTGCCAGCTCATCACGTGGCAAAAGCAACAGGTAAAGAATGAATTATATTGAGACGGGCGGGGAGTTTCCCTGCTCGTTTTGATATTACCAGGTAATTCAAAAATTTTAAAATCATAATTATGGCAAAAACAAGCACAACGGCTTCATCAAGCCTCAAAAAAAATACCGATACAAAAAGCACGGGCGATTCAACAAAAAACAATTTATTCAAATCCAATTCAACACCAGCAAAATCGTCTTCTGCTAAAAAGCAAAAAACACTGGAACACTTGTTTGAGGAAGAATTGAAAGATGTGTACAGCGCGGAAAAGCAATTGATAGAAGCCCTTCCCAAAATGGTAAAGGCTGCTTACAGCGAAGATCTGAAAGATGCTTTTGAGAATCACCTGCAGCAAACAAAACGTCATGTGGAGCGTATCGAAAAAGTAATGGATCGTTTGCGTATAGAACATGAAGAAGAAAAATGCATGGCAATGGAAGGCCTGATCAAAGAAAATGAAAAAGTGATCGAAGAATTCGACGCAAGCCATGTTCGCGATTCGGCCCTGATCATTGGAGCTCAGAAAGTAGAGCATTATGAAATTGCATCATACGGTTCTTTATGCGAGCTTGCAGATGTATTGGGCTATTCAAAAATTGCTGACCTCCTGGGTCGTACATTGGATGAAGAAGAAAGAACGGATAAATTGTTAAGCATGATCGCACAGGATGTGAACGATGATGCTTACGAAATGAGTGAAAAAGAGGAACACGAAGAAGCATATTAAAAGAAAAGGCAGTTTATCTGCCTTTTTTTATTAATGCCGGGTGTAGGGAAAATAGGATTAGATTACTTTTTCCTAAATGTCGCGTCGAGCGTAGTCGAGACGTTTATACCAGTTCTCAACTACGCTCGAACTGGCACTTATCTAAATCCCCATGATTCAATAATAGACATTACGAATATCCTTGCACTACATTAAAAAATGCTCCGGATCCTTGTCCTTCACTTCTTCAACAGGATGAAATGTTGATGCTTTTAATTTTTTCAGGATAAAAACATGATGCACATATTTCAGCAGTGCCTCAATATCGTGCGAAGAAACCAGGATAATCTTATTTTCTTTTTCAGCTATCGATCGTAATAAGGTAAATAAATTTCGTTTTGAAGAGTAATCCAAAAAGGCCGTAGGTTCATCCAGCAGCAAAACATCGGTTTGCTGTGCCAGCGCCCTCGCGATCATCGCTTTCTGAAATTCACCGTCACTCAGCTCCAGACAATTCTTTTCGCTTAGTTCGGATATTCCGCAAGCCTGTATGCTTTGTTCAATGATCCGTTTGTCCTCAGCACTCAAATGCCCAAACATATTGGTATAAGGGAATCGTCCCAAAGCAACCAGGTCCCATACTTTAAATCCACCGAGCTGGGGTTTTTCGGTAAGCACAATAGCTACTTTTTTTGCAAACTCAGCGTGCGAAAAACTGGAACTGTCGCGCCCATTTAATTCGATTTTTCCGCCAACAGGATCCAGGTTCCCTCCCAGCGTTTTTAGCAAAGTAGATTTGCCTGTTCCATTATTCGCAATTAGGCCGGTAACTGTTCCGCCTTTTAAGGTAACATTGATATTATCCAACACAATTCTTCCACCATATCCAATGACCAGGTTAGTGAGCTGTAATTGTATGTTATCTGCCAAACTCAACTGATGACTTTATTGTTTTTTAATAAAAGATACAACACTACCGGCGCACCAATAACAGAGGTAATTACATTAAGAGGCAGCAAAACGCCATTTGGAGGCAACTGGCAAATAATATCGCATAGTAGCATTATACAAGGCCCCATTAACAGGCTGGCCGGGATAATATATTTGTGTAAAGAAGTTTTTAATAACAAGCGACTCAAATGTGGTATGGCAATTCCAATAAAGGCAACGGGGCCACAAAATGCGGTGGTTACACCCGACAAAATACCAGTGATGATGATGATAGTGAGGCGTAGTTGTTTTACATTCACCCCGAGGCTGGTAGCATAATCATCACCAAGCAATAATACATCCAGTTTTTTCATGATCAGTAAGCTCAGTAAACAAAGTGCACAAACCAGTGGTGCAAGTAAAATAAGATCGCTGAATGTGGTGTTGCTTATACTGGCCATATTCCATACTACAAAACTTTTCAAACTCTCCGGATCTGCAAAGTATTCGAGCAACGATTGAAAGGAAGAGATCATTTGTCCCAGCATGATACCGGCAAGCAGTAAGCCTGTGTTGTTTTTTATTTTTTTTGCCACAGTCATTACCAGGAACATAACCGTTAGTGCTCCTATAACAGCAGCAGTTACAATTCTCAGGTCTGCAAAAAAGCCGCTTATTTTTAAACCGTAGAAACTGGCGCTTAACATAGCGAAAGCTACACCCAAACTGGCTCCCGAATTTACCCCGAGCACATAAGGACCGGCCAGTGGATTTCTGAATAAGGTTTGCATTAAAATGCCACAAACCGATAATGCCATTCCTGAAAGAACTGCAGTTATAGCCTTGGGTAAACGAATGTTCTGTATAATCTGGTTGTTTGTTTCCGAATCGTGTCCAGTCAAAGCATGCCACACATTTTTGAAGGGAATGGAAACCGAACCAAAAATAAGATCAAGGAAAAAAAATGCACACAGGCATATCAGCAGGAAAATAAGGAGGTATGTTTTTTTGTTAGGCACCGGCTTCAATGATGACGCTAAGATAACAAAGAATTGGTTTGTTTTTGCCTAAGCAGATGTCGGTTCGTTTGTCCTGGCGAACTATGTAGTAGTATCATTCCAGCTTCTTATAGTAATTCAATGTAGTATCTTTCCCCAGTTCGGGATGAAAGATTTTAACCATGTCTGATAGAATAAGATCGGGGCAAATCAAACCTGTTTCCCAGTATGCATTTCCGCCTTTGTCTGTTACCTGGAGATTGTTGTTATAGATAGTGGTATTCTTAAATGCTTTAAAATTCATGTAACGTTTATCCAGCTTACTGATGTCGGCTTTGTTTTTTGCAAACAACACATTAAGCCAGTAATCCGCATCAGCCGCTGTTTTATAAACCTGCTCAAACGATAATGGCAAACTTCCCAAACTGGTATCGCCTTCCCAGCAATAATGCGCATTTGCATCCTGTATGAGTGTCGACATAAAACTTTTTCCGCCCGGAACATACCAGGCATCATTTAATTTGATCTCTGTAAGCACGCGTGGTTGTGTAGCTGCTTTTTTTGCCCCGGTTTTCAGTGCTATGTAATTAGCTTCCGTTTCACTGAACAGTGAATCGGCA
>DASWXS010000623.1:0-2003 GCA_036405375.1 Bacteroidia bacterium | reverse complement strand
AGCGAAGGAGTGAAATGGCTGGGAGGCGGAATTGACCTTACACCGCATTATGTAAACAAAGAGGATGCAAAATTCTTTCACGAAGCATTGAAAAAAGTATGTGATAAACACGATCCTTCTTATTATCCAAAATTTAAAACCTGGGCTGATGATTATTTTTACATTCCTCACCGCAAGGAAACAAGAGGAATTGGCGGAATATTTTTCGATCGCATAACTTCTGATGATCCGGAAACATTCAATAAGCAGTTGGCATTCTGGAAAGAGGTAGGCGAAACCTTTGCCCCTACTTACACTGAGTTGATCAAACGCAACAAAGACAAATCTTTTGGAGAAACAGAAAAAAACTGGCAGCTATTAAGAAGAGGTCGTTATGTTGAATTCAACCTGGTTTACGATAAAGGAACGAAATTCGGATTGGAAACAAATGGCAGGATCGAATCTATTTTAATGAGTCTGCCAAAATACGCTTCCTGGCAATACAATTTTGTTCCGGAGAAAAACTCGAAAGAAGAAGAAACTTTAGGGTTTTTGAAAAAAGGAATTGATTTTTTGAATTAATTCCTTTTAAGGAATATTCATATACTTATGCGTCTGCAAAGAAACTCTCCATTGCGGATTCTCTTTTATGAAATCAACGATAAAAGGCATCAGGTCATTTCGCTTACTCCACTCCGGCTGAAGATACAATCTGCAATCGGCACTAACTTTCGCAGCCTGTTCCTGGGCCCAGGTTAAATCGTGTTTATTGAATACGATCACTTTTAATTCATGTGCTTTTTTGTAGATCTCTTCCTTGGGCAACATGGTTTTCTTTGGCGACAGGCAAATCCAATCCCAATACCCGCTTAAATCATATGCTCCCGATGTTTCAATAAAAGTTTGTATTCCTCTTTGTTTTAATTGAGAAGTGAGATAGTCCAGGTTATACTGCAAAGGTTCGCCACCGGTAACCACAACAGCTTTTCCCGCATGCTGTGCGGCACTGTTGATAATAGTGTCGGTAGTAGTTAAGGGGTGTACATTTGCATCCCAGCTTTCTTTCACATCACACCAATGGCAACCAACATCACAACCTCCTATCCTGATAAAGTAAGCGGCTTTACCTGTATTATAACCTTCGCCCTGGATGGTATAAAACTCTTCCATTAAAGGAAGCAATTTTCCTGCATTCAGTTGCGATTGCTGTTCCTCGGTTAAATTAGATAATTTGTACTGTACCATTTTGCGGGCTGCAAAGATACGGAATTATTGACAAATTATAGAATAGTCCGTTAAACCTAGAATTTAGGACAGGAAACCCGTACGCTTCTTCTTTTTTTCTTCTTCAGTTTACAGAACTCATAGGACATGGTAATCTCATGTGCTCCCCTGGAAACGGTTTTCAATTGCGAAATGGTAAGATCGTAACTGTAACCAAAATTAAACCGTTCTGTTTCTGCACCAATAATAAATGCAACAGCATCATGATTCGGATAACCTGGTTTATACGATTTGATTCCGGGTAAGCCCCTGTACCAAAGTCCCAGGTTCAGCATATGTTCTTTCAAATAAAAACCAATATCAAACTGATCGAATTTTCCCTGCGCTTTGTAATTAAATGCAATAGTAATATTATTATTATTGTAATTATGCCTTTCATCTTCCAGGTCAAACTTCATTCCGCCCTGAACACAGTATTTAACAGGTAAGCGCGATGTAGCCCCGGCAACCAGCGATTCATTGGGCCTGTTTAAATGATACATAGAAGTACCTATCCAATAATTGGAAGCATACAAAAGAGCACCTGCACCTCCATCAAAAAACAACCTGCTTTGCGGCGCGGCTTCAATAGTAGCTACATTCCCTCCCCTCGCAATCTGGTCACCAAAAATGGAGTTATTGATATTAATACTTTTGTTAGTGATTCCGGGTTGCAATCCCAGGCGAAGTGCCATTTTACGCGTTATTGCCGCCTGGTATGAAACCACCGGATGAAAAACATCTGTACTTAGAACACCAGT
>DASWXS010000622.1:0-3837 GCA_036405375.1 Bacteroidia bacterium | reverse complement strand
ATACAGCATTATCGGTGAAAATGTTTACACGTCTGACTTAGTTAAAGGTTACAACACTGTTGAACTTTCCAACTTAGCTGCCGGAACTTACATTGT
Source organism: Bacteroidia bacterium (assembly GCA_036405375.1). Lineage (GTDB taxonomy): Bacteria > Bacteroidota > Bacteroidia > B-17B0 > Aurantibacillaceae > JADJDM01. The sequence goes on along the minus strand of DASWXS010000622.1, from coordinate 3,741 downwards.
AAAAGTTAAATCTGGTAACCAGGTGATCAGCAAACGTATTGTTATCAATAAATAATCGTTCCTGATTAAAAAATATAAAAGAGCCACGTTATATAGCGTGGCTCTTTTTTTATCTTTATTTTTGAGCCATTCAACGAGGGCATGAAAAGCAGGATAACACATAGTACCCGAATTATTAAAGGAAATATTGTTCTGCCTTCATCTAAAAGCATTAGTAATCGCCTGCTTATAATTAAAACAGTGGGCAGACTTACTACCGAACTTCATAATCTTTCTTCTGCAAAGGATACGCTTACTATGCAGCAGTGTGTAAGTAACCTGTATCAGTTAAATACATTCGATATTGGACATGCGGGAACAGTCATGCGCTTTTTAACTGCTGTTTTTGCAAATACAAATGGTGAGCGAATGATAACAGGCTCCGATCGTATGAAACAACGTCCCATTGCGGAGCTAGTGAATTGCCTTCGACAATTGGGCGCCGATATTACCTATGTAGAAAAGGAAGGTTATCCACCGCTCAGCATAAAAGGAAAACAACTGGAGGGTGGAAAAATAAGGATGAATGGGAGTATCAGTTCGCAATATATATCAGCTTTGTTAATGATCGCTCCTTGCCTTGCATCACCATTGGAAATTGAATTTGAAGGTGACCTTGTTTCCAAACCTTATATTGATATGACCATTCAACTGATGAAAGAGTTTGGCGCTGAGGTATACTGGAAGGAAAGCTGTATCTATTGCTCTAATAAACCTTATAGCAACAACGTGGGCTTCTATGAAGTTGAGTCCGACTGGAGCTCGGCTTCTTATATGTACTCCATGGCTGCATTGACGAAGGAGGCTGAAATCACTGTTTCCGGATTACATCAAAAGAGTTTGCAGGCCGACTCGGAATGTATGAAATTGTTTGCTGAACTAGGTGTAACAAGCCACTTTAAAAGCAACGGAGATCTGGTAATTACAAAAAATAAATTGTTGGCGGATAAATTACAGATCGATTTTACCGCTTGCCCGGATATTGCTCAAACTCTTGCTGTGGTTATAGCAGCAAAAGGTATAAAAGCTGAACTCTCTGGCTTGAAAACATTGAAAATAAAAGAAACAGATCGTATCACTGCGCTTCAGAATGAATTGGCAAAGATTGGAGTTTTAATACATACTACCGATGAGTCGATAAGTATAGATGCTTCTTCTATTCATTCGTCTGACAACGCAATACATACTTACCACGATCATCGCATGGCCTTAGCGTTCGCACCATTGGCTTTAGTACTTGATCATATCGAAATCGAAGATCCACAGGTAATTGAAAAATCATATCCCGAATATTGGGAACACATGAAACAATTGGGATTTACTGTTGAAGTAGTTTCCGCCTGATCAATATCCTGTAGCGAATGTAAAGGCTTACTGCTACAAATGACAAACCGCACAGCAGTGCTGACCAGATGCCCTGTGATGTATGTCCGAGTGTTTTGCCAAACAGGTAGCCCAGGGGCAGGCAAATGATCCAGTAACCGATCAATGTTACAATGGTTGGAATTTTTACATCACCCATGCCACGTAATATTCCAAGTATAGTTACCTGCATACCATCGAATAACTGGAAAAAACCGGCAATGATCAGTAATTTGGAAGCAATTTCAATTACTTCTGAATCTGTACTGAATGCCTGTGGAAGATAATTGTGTAATGATAAAAATACAAGGGCGAAGCCTCCCATTACAGCAAGCACTGATAGCATAGCTGCTTTGCTCGCCTTATTCACATTCTCATAATCGTTTAAGCCTTTGAAATTACCTACACGAATGGTTGCGGCACCACTTATTCCACTGCTGAACATGTAGGTAAATGCAGCAATGGAAAGTGCTATTCCATGCCCGTCCAGCTGTTCTTTCCCATACCAGCCTGTCATAATCCCTGAAAGAGCGAATGCGGTAACTTCAAAAGTAAACTGCATGGCTGAACCAATTCCAAGTTTAAAAAGCTCCCAGCAATGCTTTAGACTGAAACCTGCTTTTTTCAAAAAAGGTTTGAACGTTTTGAACGGTTTTGAATAAAAAAGCAATCCAACAAAGAAAAGCCCCATGAAACAGCGTGCAATAAATGTTGCCCAGCACGCGCCCATGTAGCCCAGTTCAGGCAGCCCACATTTACCATAAATAAGTAAATAGTTCAGTAATATATTTAGCAGGTTACCTGCAACACTCACGATCATGGCAATCATCGTATTATTCAGGCCTTCGGTATATTGTTTCCCTACGAAAAATAAACTGCATGGAATGATGCTGATGGTGATCACATTAAAGAAAGGAAGTGAAAGATCAACCACATCCTGTGGTTGCTGAGCAAAATCGAGCAGTGCAGGAGATACAAAATAAAGAAGAACAGAAAGCATAATGCTGATTAAAAAATTAAGGACCATGCCATTTTTCAGAAGGTATGCTTTTTCCTGCTCATCGTTTTTTGCGTGAGCCTGTGAAACAAGCGGAGTAAGGGAGTAGGACATGCCTATACTGAATACCAATAAAAGCACAAATTGTGTGTTGGCTAAAACACCTGCAGCTAATTCGGTTTTTCCAATCCTGCCAAGGAAAATATTATCTACTATACCGGTAATAACATGACCTACCTGGCTTATTACCAGTGGCAATGAGAGCATAGCAGTTTCTCTTATGTGTGTTTTGAAGTTCAATTTGAAAATGAATTGATTGGAAAATTTGAAAATGAGCTTATCGTAATAAAAGCTCTTTCGAAGATTGTTATAATCTTCAAATTAATCAATTTTCAAATCTTCAAATTATTTTAGATGTTTCGCGATATCCGGCCTGAAATACAAATTACTTTTGAGTACTTTTCCGTCTTCACGGAAGATGGGCTTACCATTCTCATCCAGCTTGCTCATATTACTGCGGTGGATCTCATCAAATATAGCTTCGATCTTATGTTGTAATCCGTGTTTTAATATGGTTCCGAAAAGTATGTACATCTGGTCGCCCAAAGCATCCGCAATTTCAGTAAGATCACCTTTTTTGCAGGCTTCCAGGTATTCTTCATTCTCTTCCTTCATCAGGTTGAAACGAAGATTGTAATCCTTTTCATCAACTAATTTTGGATCAACGCCATTGCCAATGAGGAATGATTCATGAAACTCATGAACACTCATTATTTTAAGTAAAAGTGAATTTGAGTCCATTATTTCTTTTTGGTTTTTGTTGCGTCGGCAGCTTTTGTATTACGGTATTCTTCATTCAGTCCGTTTACCACTTCTGTAGTGATCTCCAGGTCTGGTTTCGCATATAGTACCGAGCTGATATTGGATGTATAAGCCAGGATGAAATCATACTTGCCGTTGTTGAATTTTTCAATGAATTTGGACACATTCTGAAGCATTGCAGCTTGTGTATTAGCTACATCTTCGCTTAATGTCTGCAATTGTTTTTCTTTATTTGCTATCTCATACTGGCGCTGTTGCAACGCAGCTTCTTCTTTTTTCAATTCTGCTTCCGAACGTAAACCTGCCTGGGCTGCCTGTTGCAGATCGGCTACATCCTGCTGGAATTTAGCATACATGCTGCTAAGCTGACCTTCAATAGCTGCCTGTTTGTTCTTGATCTCTTTTGATTTGTCTTCAATATATTCATATTTCATATCCAATGAATCGATATTGATGTATGCAATCTTTGAATTAGCAAGTTTCGAAGGATCCATAACCAGCTTGGGAGTTTTTTCTGTTGT
>DASWXS010000621.1:0-6468 GCA_036405375.1 Bacteroidia bacterium | reverse complement strand
ATCCAGGCTGAGCTTTGGTAAACTGGGGACTTATATTCCACAATTCTTTTGCAAGTAATTGAACCAATGCAACGGATGTCCTGGACTGGTAATCGAGTACAATCTCCTTTATTTCTTCGAGTGGAACCATACTGAATAGTTTCACCGAATCCACTACTCCATTACTGCCAATACAAAAGTCGGTTATGATATGATATTCGGGCATTTTAGCCAGCACAGCCACAGGAACCAATCCAACATCCACTTGCTTTGTGAGTAACTTCTCTGCGCATACGGCGGGAATATCATATGAAATGTCAATGTGTTTATCGATTCCGGACTCCTTTAAACCATATACAAAAGGAAGTGTATTGAGATAATTTACAATGGAAATCTTATATCGCTTTTTGAACATTGCTCTGTTTCTGTTTAAATTCTTCAAAAGCGAGGGTAGCGCCTGTCACAGCCATGATTGGTGAAAATATCATCCCCAATAATGGCAGCCACATGATTATAGAATAGCAAAATCCAAGTCCACAAGCTAATCCCATATTGGAACGGATAAAACGTATGCTCTCTATTACTCCCATCCGGTTTCTTTCGCACGAATAATCAAGCATGGAGAACCCGATAAAATACCAGCCTGCAAAAAACATAAAGGGTGTAGCTATAATTGCAAGTGGTGGGAATACCATACACAATACAAAACATATAAACATTAGTGTGTATTCGAAAAACATATTTCGCAAGCTGATCATTGTTCCTCGTAAAATATCTTTCATTAGTTGTCCCATATCAAAATTGGGAGCCTTTCCGCCAAGTTTTACAGCAGCAGCTTCTGAAAGCAATGAGAATACAGGCGATAAAAGAATCAGTGTAATGTACTTCATAAATGTTCCTGAAATAAACCACAGGAAAATTTTTAATATCCAGGCAACAATAAATCCAAACCAGCCATTTTCAAAATTCTTAAGCCAGGATAACCAGTGCCCTTCTTCAGGAATAGTTGCCAATTGCTCATCAATAAGGGTTTGAATATAATCTCCTAAACTATCGGTAAGGTATATACCGACAAGTAAAAGAATAATCCAAAGGATAAGTGGATAAAAAAGAAAATGCCATAGTCCTTTTTCGAAAACAAAGCCAAATGCTTTGAAAAATGAGGTGAAGCCTTTACCAAATCCGGAAAAAAATTTCATGTAACAGATCTTACAGATTCAATTTTTGTAATACAGCCGATTCGTTTACCTTTTCCATAGGTTTAAAATCTGCAGAGTAACTTAAACGGTAAACTTCCGAGTTATTTTTCAGGTAATATTCATCATCCAGTTTCACCATAGAAAGATCTGTATTTTCTTTTAAACCGTATATCAACACCCTGTTGCGGGTCATTTTGTATCCTTTACTGTTCAGCGGTGTTTTCCAGAATTCCACCATAAAAAAATCAGTTTTTTTATTGGGAGATATACCACTCATTGCGCTAAGCATTGAATCGGAAATACTTTTGTAGTCTGATCCGCCTTCCACGTCTTTTACATTAATGTTCTTTACGGCAATCAATTCTTCCTTTAAAACATTTATATTTTCTTCATCTGTTTCAGAGTAGGAATATGTTTTATTTTCTGTGTTACCTGCTTCTTCCGTGGTATTATATGTTTTCACGTTCTGATCTTTTTCTGAATCAGAGGTATTGTGATTTTTAGAGGTACTTTTCTTATTTTCATTCAGAACAAGTTCTTCAGTAACCGATGCTTTATTTTCTTTTTCAAATAAACTTGCCTTCGAAAAGAAATCATCGAGCTTAAAAATAAAAAAAAGACAACCTGCCAGCAACCCTACAGATAATCCAAAAATAAAAAGTTGAATTTTTTTACTGACGCGACTCATTAATTTTGTGCAAATTTATACATCAAATATACGTCTTTTTCCCTTTGCTGTTAAGCATTGTTAAATACATTTTCAACAGGTAACATGTGAATTAATTTTACGTTATAAACTCAGTTTTAATACAAACAAACAAAATTAGAAGAAAATGAAAAAGGTAATTTCAACTGTACTTATAGCTGCCCTTGGCGGAGCCTCTGCGATGCTGGTTCAAAAACAATTTTCGAACGAAAATGAGCATGCACAATTATTATACAATAACAAAACAACTTCTGCGCCTGTGCACTTCGCATCCAATTATGGAAGCGCAGCAGCAAGCGGTGTGGATTTCACAACAGCTGCCGAACAATCGGTGAACGCAGTTGTGCACATTAAAACAACTATCACCCAAACACAAAACAACCTGGCTTACGATCCGTTCCATCATTACTTTTACGGGCAACCTCAGCAACGCGTTCAGGAAGCGAGTGGTTCGGGGGTTATTATTTCAAAAGACGGGTACATTGTTACGAATAATCACGTAATTGCCGGTGCCGATAAGATTGAAGTAGTGCTAAACGATAAACGCACTTACTCGGGAGAATTGATTGGCGCTGATCCGCAAACGGATGTTGCCCTTGTAAAGATCAAAGAAAAAGATCTTCCTTTTCTTGCATACGGTAACTCAGACAACGTTAAAGTGGGCGAGTGGGCGCTTGCTGTGGGAAACCCGTTTAATTTAACCTCAACTGTTACTGCCGGAATTATTTCTGCAAAAGGAAGGAACATCAACATTTTTGAAAATGATCCTTCTCACGGAATGTTCCCGATAGAGTCTTTCATTCAAACTGATGCCGCGGTAAACCCGGGAAATAGTGGTGGTGCATTGGTAAATACAGATGGCTCTTTAATTGGTATTAACACTGCTATTGCTTCACAAACTGGCTCGTATGCAGGATACGCGTTTGCAATACCGGTAAATATTGTAAAGAAAACAGTTGCCGACCTTATTGAATTTGGTACTGTGCAGCGTGCATTTATTGGTGTAAGCATCCGTGACATTGACGCAAAGTTTGCTGCTGAAAATAAGATCAAAAATCTGAACGGTGTGTTTGTAAATGGGTTAACGGATGGTGGTGCAGGCGAAGATGCAGGCATGAGAATAGGCGACATCATTACAAAAGTGGAAGGTGTGAATGTAAAAAATGTTCCTGAACTACAGGAGCAGCTTAGCAAATTCCGTCCGGGTGATAAAGTAAATGTAACCGTGAACCGAGAAAACAGTGAAACGGTTGTTCCCGTTGTTCTTAAGAATAAAGACGGAAACATTGGAATGATCAAAAAGGAAAAACCTTCAGAAGTTTCTATCAATTCGTTAGGCGCAAGTTTTGAAAGTGTTGATAAGGAAGAAATGAAAAAGCTGGGCATCAACAATGGAGTTCGCATTAAAAAACTGGAAGGCGGAAAATTTGCATCGGCCGGAATTAAACCTGGCTTTGTAATTACTTCTGTAGATAAGAAAAAAGTAAACTCTACTGAAGAACTGGAAGGAATATTGAAAGGAAAAAGTGGCGGAGTTTTAATTGAAGGGATTTACCCTAACGGCACCAAAGCTTTTTATGGCTTCGGACTTTAAGCTAATCATACTATTTGAAGCATTTTCAGGTTTTGGGCTTCAAACTAAACGATGGAAATCGGAAACTTGTCGAAAACCGTGCAATTAACTGTATAACAACAAATTGTAAAGAATAACTTTATTTTGTCATAAGATAGAATTGAAGTACCTTTGCAGCTAAATTTAAGGAGGAAAAAGTACCATGAGACAGCTTAAAATAACAAAATCCATCACCAATCGTGAAAGTGCATCTTTGGATAAATATCTTCAGGAAATAGGCCGTGAAGAGCTTATTACTGCGGAAGAAGAAGTGCAGTTAGCGAAGAAAATTCGTGATGGGGACCAACGTGCGTTGGAAAAACTTACCCGTGCCAACTTACGTTTCGTGGTATCAGTAGCAAAACAATATCAAAACCAGGGATTAAGTTTACCTGATCTTATTAACGAAGGAAATTTAGGTTTGATTAAAGCGGCTCGTCGTTTTGATGAGACACGTGGGTTTAAATTCATTTCTTACGCTGTATGGTGGATTCGTCAGAGTATCCTTCAGGCTTTGGCTGAACAGTCACGTATCGTTCGTTTGCCGTTGAACCAGGTGGGTTCTTTAAATAAGATCAACAAAGCATATTCTAAACTGGAGCAGGAATTTGAGCGTGAACCAACTGCAGAAGAATTAGCAGAATTGCTGGATCTTCCTCAAGATAAGATCACTGACACCATGAAAGTTTCTGGCCGTCACGTTTCAATGGACGCACCTTTAGCAAGCGGTGAAGAAAGTACATTGATGGATGTGATCGTGAATGGAGATTCTCCGAGAGCGGATGCAATGCTGATCAACGAATCATTATCAAAAGAGATCGACCGCGCACTTTCTACTTTAACTGAAAGAGAGCGTGATGTGGTGAAATTGTTCTTCGGTATTGGTATCAACCACGGATTAACTTTGGAAGAGATCGGGGCTAAATTTGACCTTACACGCGAACGTGTTCGCCAGATCAAGGAAAAAGCAGTAAGACGTTTACGTCATAGTTCAAGAAGCAAACTGCTTCAGCAGTATTTGGGCTAAGAATGTTTTTTCAAAACATAATTTTAAAAAGAGGCATCATTTTCTGTTGCCTCTTTTTTATTTTTCGTACCTACCTCATTTCTCAACAAAAAAAAGATACTGTATTTGTTCCAACCCACCTTATAAGTTTAAAAACCGGGGTCTCCTTTAATAATAATAAGCTATCAGCCAACTTTGTATCCAGTACACTTGAACTTCGTTTTTCAGCTAAAGGCGGAGACACCATTGGTTACTTCAGAACCAATACCACGGCCTTGCTTTCGAATCCTTATATTAATATTGGTTTAAGAAGACAAACAAAAAAAGACCGGGGATTTTATTTTGGATTTACCTACACAGCTTTTCGTAATAAAATTGCATCGAGGCATCGCGAATATTATAATGAAAGTTTCGATGGTACTAATTATCATTACCTGCTTTCAGAAAAAAGAGGAGACGGATATGCCGTTAATCATCTTTTCCGATTTGAGCTTTTACTTTTTAAAAACATAAAGCATACCCACTTCGAAATCGGCCTGGTAAATGGCGACTGGAGGTTAACAGATTATGTAAGCGATATCACTGAAAAAATTTCTGCCATAGAAACCAATAAACAAATTCCGGCGATTTATAATTATATCCCGGAAACTCCACCCGGTATCATCAACAAAAAAGAGTTAGAAACGAGGTATTATTCTGTTCGGAAAAACGGAATATCCAAGTTACCTTATGTACCACTAAGTATAGGAATTGAGCAATATTTTGACCTGGAAAAAACACGCATATCGGTTGGAGGTCGCGTGGTGTATTCTAAAAACGCCAGGTATATTGCTTACCAGTTTTATACCGGCTTTCACATAAAATATCTTGCTAAAAGAGACAGGCTTAAACATAAAGCGCCCAATCAGGCGCCGGGTTAATAATTTGTTATCAAAAACTCATTTAAATACAGGTGTTTTTGTACCTTTGCACACCGTTTAGGCGGCATTGTTCCTTATCAAAAAACAAAACTAATTTATAAATGAGTTCAACTTTGGAAAAAACAGGGGTTAGCTACGAAAATCAGCTAAACAATTGGATCGAGCAGGAAAAAGCAGCTATTGATCTGATCAGTGCAATTGGGAAATTATGGTTTGAGAAATCGATCGAATTAGTGATCTTCCGAAACCAGCTGATCGACCGTAGCGGGAGTGAAATCATGGGACTTCACCAGTATGCTAAAAACATTGTAAAAAAACCGATCAACGTTTTTGATACTGCAGCTCTTGCAAGTGAAATCCTGAAAGCTGATGTTTGTCCTTCAAAAATTGATATTGGTAAACTGGCTTTTGAGTGGCTCCAGGAAAAAGATCAGTTCTCTTCTTACGCTGATTTCATCGGTAAAAAACTAAAGAGCTTTATTGGTAAAAAGGCAACTATTGCCCCAAAAGATGTGGTGTTGTTTGGATTTGGACGTATCGGTCGTATTGCAGCTCGTGAGATTATTTCACAAGCAGGTAAAGGTGAGCAGCTACGTTTAAAAGCAATTGTTACACGTGGTAACAGCGATATTGAAATTGTAAAACGTGCTGACTTATTACGTACTGATTCTGTTCACGGTCCTTTCCCGGGAACTGTAATTGAGGATCTTGCGAACAAAGCATTGATCATTAACGGGCACACGGTTCACATGATCGACGCTAAAAATCCTGCTGATGTAGATTATACTGCATACGGAATTAATGATGCATTATTAATTGACAATACCGGCGCTTTCCGCGACAGGGCTGAGTTAAGCCAGCATTTGCAGGCAAAAGGAATTTCAAAAGTATTGCTTACTGCACCAGCTAAAGATGTTCCGAATGTTGTATTTGGTGTAAACCAGGATACAGTTGATATTTCCAAGGAAAATATTTTCTCTGCGGCATCTTGTACAACCAACGCTATTATGCCGGTGTTGTATGTGATCGATAAAGAATTCGCCATT
>DASWXS010000620.1:0-2139 GCA_036405375.1 Bacteroidia bacterium | reverse complement strand
AAGTTTCAGAGCGCATGAAAATCAAGATCATTTACAAATCATCTTTTCAAAAAGATAATCGTAGCAGTTTAAAATATTATGATGGACCAGGACTTGCAAAAGGTGTTGCATTACTTGGAAAGATCAAAGAACAATTTGGATTCCCAGTTTTAACTGACATTCATTATCCCGACCAGGCTGCAGCTGCAGCTGAAGTAGTAGATGTACTTCAGATCCCGGCTTACCTGTGTATGCAATCTACTTTACTGGTAGCAGCTGCAAAAACAGGGAAAATTGTAAATATTAAACATGGGCAGTTCCTCGCTCCGGATAATATGAAACATCCTTTACAAAAATGTATTGATGCAGGAAATGATAATGTGATTTTAACCGAACGTGGTTTTACATTTGGTTACAATGACTTGATCGTTGATCCGCGTAGCTTTTACCACATGAATGCGCTAGGTTATCCGGTGGTATTCGACATTACCCATTGCGTGAGAAAATACGGGATTCCAAGCTCTGATTCAAAAGGTGGAATGCGTGAGTTTTTACCTGTTCTTTCGAGAGCAGGAGTAGCAAGTGGTGTAGACGGGGTTTTCATTGAAACGCATCCTGAACCCGAAAAAGCATTGTGCGATGCTGCTTCCCAGCTTTGTGTATACGACCTGGAAGAGTTCTTAAAACCATTGATTGAAATTCATAACTTAGAAGTTAAATACAGAAAATAACCTAAAACAAAATCCATGAAAACAATCCTTACATTAATTGTTTGCTGTTTTATCAGCTACAACATTTCGGCGCAAAGTTTATACATCAACGGAAGTAAAAAAGGAGAAATAGAAAGTGACGGAGATGTTTACATCAATGGCAGCAAAAAAGGGAATATTGAAAGTGACGGTGATGTGTATGTAAACGATTCAAAAAAAGGGCAGATCGAAAGTGATGGAGATATTTACCTGAACGGAAGTAAAGTGGGACAAGTGGAAAGTGATGGAGACGTATACAAAAACGGATCAAAAATAGGCCAGGTTGAAAGTGACGGTGATATTTATAAAAACGGAAGTAAAATTGGTGAATGCAAGTCTAAAAAAGAATGGGTTGCAGCCGTTGTGTTTTTCTTCTTTATTGAGGATCTCGCATATTAAACACTAAATAAACTATAGGGATAAATTATTCCTACCGTAATGTCACGTCGAGCGCAGTCGAGACGTCGATATTCCAGTTCTCGACTGCGCTCGAACTGACACAATTATACAAATTATTCTACAGTAGGATATAAAAAGAGAGGCCAGATGATTATCTGGCCTCTCTTTTTATAGATAATTACAATCTCGCTAGTTGGAAACCGGTTGGCCGTTAATACCAACTTTTCGGTTCATTTCGATCATAGCAGCAAGTGCTAACTGGGAGTAGTTTTGAGACGCTGTTCTGAAACCAGCTGCAGAAGTTCCCCAAAGTTTTTTGATGAGCTCAATTCCGCCTTCCGTTGGATTAATTACTGTTAATGCAGCTTTCACATTTCCGGATCCTGCATGATACGAATGCATAACTAATAAACGGAACCAAACATCCTGCTCATCGTATTTGATATGTAATGAATCGAGCATCTCTTTTGTTTTCGGAATACAAACCCTTTTTATTAGGGAAGAAGCTGCATAAGCTGAACGATCGAAATCAGCACGCTCATCAATTTTCTTATTCACTTTCAAACCGAACATACGCGCAACAGGTTTCATTAATTGAAATGAACCATACGCTCCAACATTCGATTTTTGTAATTTATTCGGACTTTCAATAAGCAGGATCGCTTGTGCATACCATGGATCTACCCCATTCGCTATAAATCCCTGGATACCCTGGTGGAGGTTTCCGTATGCCCTGTCAAAATCATAGAAAAAACTCTTGCCTTCTGTTACCAAAATTCTTACGCTGTCAGCTAAACCGTATTGTTTCCGCACATTAGACCTGAAAGCAGTTTTGGCGCTATCCGACTGGCTGTTCCAATCGGCATTACTCATGGTGGCAACGATAGTCCTGTTGTAAGCTATATTTACAAGACAAGAATCTTTAGAAAGTTTCATGATCTTTTGCCAGAATTTAACCTGCGGCAATGTATCGCATCCTAAAGAATAAATTTGCCTGTCGAATACATAATCC
>DASWXS010000619.1:0-3441 GCA_036405375.1 Bacteroidia bacterium | reverse complement strand
TCTCTGTTGCAACTAACCTCTCTTTGCAAAATACCCCTCCCATGCCGAAGAAAAAATCCATGTCAAATTTTGGATAATTCTTTTTAAGCCCAACCACCATACTTGTAAAAGGAACTCCTCCAAACATGAATTTACTCTGTTTCTGCCACATATATATTTCTGCTTCACCCTTGTAATGATAAGGTATCCACCTGCTCCTGTATTCCATATATTGCACTGAAGCATATGGACCAAAATAAAAACCCTGGTTGTTTGAATTTGGGAATATTTTGAGAATTAAAGAACTTCCGGCACCATTATAATTGAAGTAATCGTCGTAAAAAATAAACTTGCTGGCGGGGCTAAACGGGTAAATTCCATATACACGGAGGTCCAGGTCAATTGTGGGATTAGGAGTATAGCTTACTCCCCCGCCGGCTTGTCTTATAATATCGAAATAAGAATGGAAAGATAATGTGGAGTAGTTGATGTTATAGTACCTGTCATATCCCTGCTGTTGAAGTGTTTTTGCCTGAATTTCCTTCAGCTTATCCTGGCTCTTTACACTATAAGTGAAAAAAGTCAGCAATAACAGTAGTTCCAGGATCGGTTTCATAAGCCTAAAGATAGCTGAAATCATCATTTTTTCAAATAATTTGAGACGTTAATCAGGTAATAATTTCGTAAATTCGTTGCTTTAATTCTGAACTATGAAGATCTCTTATAATTGGCTTAAAACGCTTATCAATATTGACTTAACACCTGAACAGGTTTCTGAACATTTAACCGCTTGCGGATTGGAAGTGGAAAGTGTGGAGAAATTCGAAAGCATGAAAGGTGGTTTGAAAGGATTAGTGATTGGTGAAGTAGTGGAAAAAGAAAAACATCCTGATGCGGATAAGCTGAGTCTTACAAAAGTGAATATCGGAACAGGTGAATTGCTCAGCATTGTGTGTGGCGCTCCGAATGTAGCTGCCGGGCAAAAAGTAATTGTTGCAACTATAGGAACAACGCTGTATCCAGCAACCGGAGAGCCATTTGAGATCAAAAAATCAAAAATTCGTGGTGCAGTAAGTGAAGGTATGTTATGCGCGGAAGATGAGATCGGCCTGGGAGAAAGCCATGCAGGTATTATGGTGCTGGATCCTTCAACCCAGGTGGGATTACCGGCTTCGGAATATTTTAAGATCAGTGAAGACTATGTGTTTGAAATCGGCTTAACACCTAATCGTGGTGATGCTGCTTCCCACTATGGTGTTGCAGTCGATCTTGCAGCGGTATTGAATTGTTCATTGAACGAGGTGAAATACAGCGCTCATACAGTGGGAATAAAACAATTGCCGGCTTCTACTGGTAAATTCAAAGTAGATGTGGTAGTAGAAAATGCAACTGGGTGTCCGCGCTATTCCGGGGTAACTATTTCCGGTGTAGCTGTAAAAGATTCGCCGGATTGGTTAAAGAATGCTTTGAAATCAATTGGTGTGCGCCCGATCAATAATATTGTGGATATTACCAACTTTGTTTTACATGAATTGGGACAGCCATTGCATGCTTTTGATGCTGATAAAATCAAAGGGAAAAAAGTAGTGGTTAGAAATGCCAGGGCGGGAGAAACTTTTGTGACGTTGGATGAAGTAGAAAGAAAACTGAATGCAACGGATCTGATGATCTGTGATGAAAGCTCTCCTATGTGTATTGCAGGTGTGTTTGGTGGTGCACATTCGGGTGTGAGTGAAACTACGACTACTGTATTCCTGGAATCAGCGTATTTCGATCCTGCTTCAATCCGCAAATCATCAAAATTACACGGGTTAAAAACAGATGCTTCATTCCGTTTTGAGCGTGGTACTGATCCTGAGATCACTATCACCGCTATGAACAGGGCAGCAAACCTGATCATGGAAATTGCCGGTGGGGAAATAAGCGGTGATGTGATTGATCAGTATCCAAAAAAGATTGAAGCATCGAAAGTTGCTTTTTCATTTGCGAATTCAAACCGTTTAATTGGTAAAGTAATAGAACCGGCAATTGTAAAAACAATTTTACAATCGTTAGGAATAGAAATAGTTTCTGAAGGAAACGATGCTTTATTGTTGAGTGTGCCGGCACGTAAATCGGATGTTACACGCGAAGCCGATGTAATAGAAGAAGTAATGCGTGTGTATGGATATAACAACATTCCTGTTTCTGAAAAAACTACTTTCTCTGTTTCATTTTCGGATAAAAAAGATATGTACAAAACAGAAGAGATCATTGCGGATTATTTAACGGCTAATGGTTTTACCGAGATCATGTCTACTTCGCTTACAAAAGAATCTTATTTCCAGGAAACGGATAAAAACACCCTGGTAAACATGCTGAATCCATTAAGCAGTGATCTTGGCCTGATGCGTCCTACCATGCTTTATAGTGGTTTGGAAGCAATTGCGTATAACGTGAACAGGAAGGGCGCCGATCTTAAATTGTATGAGATCGGAAGGGTTTACAATAAGAATAACGAGAAAGAATTTAAATACGAGGAGAAAAAACAAATTACTTTATTTGTTACCGGTAAACGATTTGCCGAAAATGCAATCGGCCAAAATGGGAACAGCGATTTCTTTACATTAAAGGCTTCGGTGGAGAAATTGTTCCAGCGTTTTGCTATTTCAGGTTATACCCTGGAGGAAACTCAAACGGAGAATTATGCTTATGCGATTGTATATGGCGTAGGTAAAAAGCAACTTTGTACAATAGGTAAAGTGGCGAAAGCTCCTCTAAAAGCTACAGATATTTCCCAGGATGTATATTGCGCGGAGCTGAACACGGAAGTGATCTTCAAAATGATCAATCCGGATAAATTGATTTACAAGGAAGTTTCCAAATTCCCTAGCGTACGCAGAGATTTGGCTTTGTTATTAGATAAATCCATTAAATACGAACAGGTAAAAGACATTGCTCTTAAAACAGAACGTAAACTGTTGAAAGAGATTAACCTGTTTGATGTGTTTGAAGGAGAAAAACTGGGAAATAAAAAGTCATATGCCGTGAGCTTTATTTTCCAGGATGAGCAAAATACCCTGAGCGATAAAGATATCACCAAAACAATGGATAAGCTCATCAAGGCATATACAGAGCAATTGGGGGCGGAGTTGAGAGGATAGTATTTTAGCACTAAGGCACTAAGTGCATTTAGAAGCACTAAGGATTTCTTAGTGAGCCTTAGTGGTCCCTGTTTTCTTAGTGGTAAAAAAATGAGGTGTTTATTTCCATATCTTATAGTATTTAGTTTGCTGTTATCTTGCAAACAAACTTCAACTGTTCGTAAGAACGAGCAGCTGTATAAGCAAAATAACATTGATATTGAGGTAAATTATGTGATCAGCCATGAGAATGATTCCATGAGCAGGTTGTATTATGCTATCGATAATAGTGAGCTCACTTATAAAAGAATGGGTGAAGATTCTTTTTATACAGCGGAGC
>DASWXS010000618.1:0-11190 GCA_036405375.1 Bacteroidia bacterium | reverse complement strand
AACAGAATTGGACCGTCTTTCTGCAGACTGGCAAAAAGAGATCGAGCTCAAATACGCAGAGATCGATAAGTTGTATAAAGCATACCAGGCTGAGCAGATCCTTCTTACCGACGAAATGAAAAAGAAACGTGAGAACGAGATCGTAAACAGGGAAGCGGAAGCAAAAGAACTTCAAAAAGCAAAATTTGGAGTGGATGGAGAGCTGTTTAAGAAACGAATGGAGCTGATCAAGCCGATACAGGATAAAGTGTATAATGCGGTGAAGGCGGTTGCGGATAAAGCAGGATTAGCTGTAATATTTGATAAAAACAGCGATCTTACTATCCTTTATTCTAACCCGAAATTCGATAAAAGTGAGGCAGTATTAGATTATTTGGGTTATAATAAAAAGAAATAATAAATTCGCACCTGATTTAAATAGATAAAACGAAAAAAAACAAACGGCTCGGGTAGCCAACTAGTAATAACCAAAGGGCTATTGTATAGCCAAAACAATTAAGATGAAAAAGATAACAAGAACACTGGCGTTAATTTTAGTAGCAATGGCTGTTAACTCGGCTGTAATGGCGCAGAAAGTTGCTCACCTTCAGTTAGACTCATTAATATCATTGATGCCTGAAACGAAAAAAGCCCAGGATATTGCACAGGATTACCTGAAACAATTGGAAAAAGAGATCACTTCTATGCAAACTGAGTTCCAGACAAAATATTCAGCATATCAGTCGGAAGCAGCAACGTTAAGTGAAAGCGTAAAGAAAAACCGTGAGGAAGAATTGCAAATGTTACAGCAACGTATTGAAGCGTTCAGGGAACAGGCTCAGCAAGACTACCAGAAAAAATACGGTGAGTTATCAAAACCAATTTACGACAAAGCTAAAAAAGGAATTGATGCTGTAGCTAAAGAAAACGGTTACAAGTATGTTTTAGATACAAGCACAGGTTTAGTATTGTATACAGAACCAACTGATGATATTCTTCCTTTAGTGAAAAAGAAACTGGATGCGATGCCTGAGGCAGTATTACCTGGATCAGCTCCTGCAACTACTCCAAATAAAGGTGGAACAACCCCTCCTAAAACGGGCGGAACAACTCCTCCTAAAACTGGTGGAAAATAATAATATAATGGTTCACGAATTTTAAAAGCCGCTCCGAGTACTCGGAGCGGCTTTTTTGTTTTATCCCATCATTCAAATGGGACGGTTTACTGCCCTTTTTATTTGAAAACAATTGCATAGTTTTGAAAAAAAATCACACGGAATAAATGCCTCTTAAATATTTTTTAAAGAGCGACCAAAATGGAGTACATTAGTTATATGAAAAAGATAATTTATATACTCCTTATACAGTTGTGTTATAATAGCACATATAGCCAAAACTTAGTTCCAAATCCATCGTTTGAAGACACCGTTGGATGTCCAACAACGTTAGCTGATTTATCAAAAACTACATATTGGACTTCTCCATCTTGGGGGTCACCAGATTTTTTTCATGCTTGTAATGGTGGTAATGCAGGTATTCCAAACAACACTTTTGGAAGTCAATTAGCACTATACGGCTCGGCTTACATTGGCTTTGGTGTTTATGATTCTCAGGACATATATTCGTACCGTGAATATATTCAAGCGCCTTTAACTCAAACATTAAGCTCTGGACAGAAATACTGGGTTTGCTTTTACGTCAGCTTGGCAGACACGTGTAAATTCGCAATTAAAGAAATTGGTGCTTACTTCTCTGATACATTGATAAATTCTTCAATGGATACAACACTTTCAGTTGTGCCACAAATTGAATTTAGCGATAGTATTATTACAGATAAAAGTGGCTGGGTTAAGGTGCACGGTTCATTTGTTGCAAGTGGAACAGAGAGTTATATAGTACTTGGTAATTTCAACAGAAAGCAGACGACCACATCAGTTCAGGTTAATAATAATAACAGCGACCCTTATGCTTATTATTATATTGATAATATTTGCGTTTCGACAGATTCGACGCTATGCAGTCAAACAGTAGGTCTAAATAATATTAATATTGAGCAATTATTTACTGTATTTCCAAATCCTTTCACTGAAAACATCTTCATCAAAAAAAGTAATGCAAATGAGTCTTATGATTTGCTGATTTGTGATTTAATGGGACAAACAGTGTTTGAAAAGAAAGGTATCACAGCAAATTCCAATGAAATTAACGCAGCTAATTTTAAACAAAGTGTATTATATGTCAATATTCAGACTTGTAATCAAAGTTTCCATTATAAACTAATAAAACCGTAAGCGTATGAATCAATTCAGTACAAAAATTGTCGGGGCAATTTTTTTAGGAGTTTTTGCCTTTCCATCCTTCGCACAAAACTGGCAGGTGGGGGGTAATACAAACCCCCAACTTGGAGGCAATCAGCCAGTAATGGGAACTATTGGTAATAATCCATTGCAATTTATCACCAACAATACCCAACGTATGATAATTTTCAACGGAGGTACTACAGTCACCGATGGTCGTATAGCAATTGGAAATAGCTTACCTGCCAATTTTGTTCCCAATGCCCGTTTTCACATGCATCAAACAGGTGGGTTTAATAATATGAGGTTTACCACAAATGCCACAGGCTCAACCGGCACTGATGGTTTTGAGTTGGGAATGAGTGATGATGGAAATGTAGCTTTTATCAGTAATGAGCTTAACGCCAACTTTAGCTGGTATAATAGAGGGATAGGGCCTGGCCTGCTTGGCCGCATGCGTTTATACGATGGCGGAGTAGGTATGGATAAGGGAAGATTGGCTATCGGTAACGATTTGCCACTCATGTTTACGCCACAGGCCCGTTTGCATATTTACCAAATGGTAAACGACGGAAATGCAAACGGAGATATGTTTAGAACAGATGGATTGGAAAGCGTGTTAAACCAATTACAGATGTTTACTGGCGGTACAACCGCAAGTTTAACCGAAAAATTCAAATTATTTATTCCTGCAAATTCAAGCAATGTAGGGTTACAGACAACGCAAAATGGATATTTGTTTTTTAACACTAATGCTTTAGAGAGAGTGAGAATATTTAATAATACAGGCAGTCCCAGCACACCCAATGGTGGTGGGATTGCGGTTAATTATGATCCCTCAACTCCGATTCAATACCCCAAGTCATTATTACATATCGGTCGCGATGATGACGGTAATAGCGCTACCAACAGCGGTTGGAGAGAGTGGATGAAAGTTGGCACCTACAATAACTTTGGATCTGACATGTTTTATGTTGGATTAAAGGAAGAAAACGGAGTTGACAGGCAGGACGCTGTATTGGCCTGGGGCGACGATTTTAATAATTATGGAGGCTCAAATCCTTATTCACCTGATTTTTTGCGTTTTATTTTTGTCGGCGAAAACGTAGTTCCTGGTGCCACAAATCAACAAGGAACAAACGGTTTGGAAGCTGCGAGAATAGCTCCGAATGGAAATTTTGGTATAGGAAATTTTTATAATGGTGTAGGAGTTGTGCATAATTACCCAGCTCGTAGATTGGAAGTATTATCAGATAAAGGAAACAATACAACCAACGGTAATCCTCAATTCAGGATCACACATACCCAGCAGAGTTCAATAAATGCATTAACAGGAAAATTTACCGATATGCATGCTACTAACCTTGGAGATTTGGCAATTTTTGCCAAAGATGATACACAGGTTATTACTCCGGGCAGTTTTAAGAATGTTCAGGAAAGATTTATTGGTATTCATACCCTTACACCAGGTAATACCCTGGAAATAAATTCGCAATATTTTATTCCTAATTTACCAAATGGTCAGCCTCAAGACCCAACTATTGGTGTAGCTCCAACAGGTTGGGCAGGCTTACGTTTTACTGACTTAAACAGTACAAGTGTTGTGCAGGCAAATCCGGGTACTGGTGTACTATCGGTGGATGCAAATGGAGATGTTATCTACGTTTTAGGTGGAGGCCTGCCAGATGCCAATAACGGCCTTTCTACCAACGGGCCAACAGATACCTACGTTCATTTAGGACAAAGTATTGGAGCTGCAGGCGATCCTGGAAAACTATTGGATAACAGGGAGATTCCATTTAATGGATTCAATTTTTTGTTCAATGGAAATAGTGCCTCAGGAACTTCGCGATTTTGTGTAGGTCAAAATCCGGCAGCTAACCTGGAAGTAAAAAATTATACATTTAATAGAACAGAAGCAAATGGGGTTTATTCGAAAATGATTTATGCACAGCCATTGATTGACTTGGAATTGGCCACCCGGGGATGGCAGAAAACGGCTAACGCCATTCATGGAAATATTGATAATACATCTTTTCTGCCAACCTCGGGTTGGGCAGTTGGTGTGTTAGGAGAATCTAAATCAAGATATATTTCAGTTGGTGTGCTGGGTCTTAGTGAACATGTAGGAAATAATTATGAAGGTATTGGTGTGTGCGGAGAATTTAAGGGAAGTGCGCAGGAGGGATATGGTGGGAGATTTTATGCAAAAGGTGCGACTACTGATTATGGCGTTTATGGATGGATTGAACCCACAGATCCCGGAACCAATTGGGCAGGTTATTTTGCAGGTAACGCTATGATAACTGGTACTCCGTATTCCAGTGTAAATACTTTTGCTCTTTCAGATGCAAGAATTAAAGATAATATAGAGGAGCTGGCTAAACCGCTTGATATTATCAATAAACTGAAGCCGGTTAGCTTTAATATGAATAATTCGTACGCGCCGCAACTTTCATTTGCTAATGGAAAACAATTTGGGTTCATAGCGCAGGAAGTAGCAAAGTTATTACCGGAATTGGTTAATGAGGTTCCGGTTTCCGGAAGGCTTGACTCGCTTGGAAATTCAATGGACTCAGTGGTTATCTTAAATGCACTTAATTATTCAGGCCTTATCCCGTTTGCTATTGGAGGCATTCAGCAATTAGATTTAAAACAGAAAGTACTGGAAGAGAAAATTAATAAGGAAGGTCTCAGTGATGTTCAGATAAAAACAAATGTTGCCTCTTTTAACGCACTTTCAAAAGTAAAACAGCTAAGCCCTGTTTCTTATAATTTTACCAATGCAAACGTTCCCCAGTTAACTTTTGGCACGGCAACTGATTACGGTTTTGTAGCACAACAGCTGGAAACGATTTATCCGGAGCTGGTTGATACTGTTCATATCAATGAAAATACAGATAGTCTGGGTAATATTATTAACCCGGGTAGAACGTTAAAAACGATAAACTATAAGGCAATGTCGGCTTTACTTACACGAGCGATACAGGAACAACAATTTACAATTGATAGTTTAAAAGCTATTAATCAAACTTTTGAATCACGTTTGTCAAATATCGAGACAATGTTGAATTCGTGTTGTCAAAATAACGTACGTACTCAGGCTCTTGCTAATGTAACTCAAATGGATATTGAACTAAGCGATAAGGACGCTATTGTTTTAAATCAAAATGTTCCAAATCCATTTGCAGAACAAACCACCATCACTTACAACATTTCTGAAAAAGCAGGATTTGCTCAGATTATGTTTATTGATATGAAAGGACAAGTAATTAAGGTTGTAGATATTAAGACTAAAGGCAAAGGCATACTAAATGTATTTGCTAATGATTTGAGCACAGGTATGTACACTTATTCATTATATGTAGATGGTAAACTGATTGATACTAAGAAGATGGTGAAAAGCGAGTAAACGGGATTCGAAATACTTATTCTCGGGGATGAAGATGGATAAAAAGTATAAGCAGTACAAATGAAAAAGAGCATCCCGTGAGATGCTCTTTTCATTGGTTTTAGGTTAGATGAAAATATTACTTTAATGTAAAACGTATTGGCAGGTTAAAAGCTACTCTCACTTCTTTTCCTGCATTTTTACCTGGTTTCCATTTTGGCATTTTAGCTACTACGCGCATTGCTTCTTCGTTGCAGTCGCCACCAATACCTTTCAGAATTTTGATGTTGTCCACTTTACCTTCTTTGTTTACAACAAAGTTCACATATACTGTTCCTTCAACGCCCATTGCTACCGCTTTGCTTGGGTACACAATGTTTTTTGAAAGGAAGGCCAGCAACGCTTCGGTTCCGCCAGGGTACTCAGGCATTTCTTCTGCAACAATAATGATTTCATCTTCAACAATCGGCTTGTCTTCGATGAGTGTACCTTTTGGATCACCATTTACTACCAAAAGTTCCCGATCGGTAGTATCACCTTTGGTTTCCGGTGTTGTGATCGCACCTGTTTTTGCGTCCGGGTCTATTTTAGGATCTGCATTGTCGTTGATAATCGTTGCCATTGCTTGTGTTTTTTCATGGAAGAACGATTTTACTTTCTCCACTTTTGGTTTTTCGATCGGGTTACTGAGGTCAATTGGCAGGATCTGTTCGGTAACACCTGTTGCGTTTTCTTCCAGCAATGGTTTTTCTACAAAGAAATTGTTGTAGGCATAACTTGATCCAACTACAAGCAATAGTATTGCAGATACCACAATCAACGATTTAAGTAAAGAATCGTTATAGGTAGTGCGAATGTTATACGCGCCGTAATCTTTGTTTCGTTTTTCGAACAACATTTCTGTCATGTTGTTTGTTGTTTTAATGGTGAGGTTCATGATTGAAAATGGTTTAATAATTAATAAATAAGTAAAGCGCTTTACATCAATTCAGTTATAGTATTGCGCTATACTCCAACCAATCGACAATCCAAAAGTATATACAGGGATGCAGTGCATCAACATCCAACCAAGAGCTGGCTGAAACAATTTTTTAAGTGGTAAGAATTTGGGAATAGGTGGTAAAAGTGGAATTACGAATTATACGAATATACTAATGGCGATTAAAACTAAGTATTGATTAGTATATTCGTATAAATTCTTAATTAGTAAGACCATTTAACGTAAATAGCTCCCCAGGTAAAACCTGCGCCAAACGTAGTGAGTATAAGGTTATCGCCTTTTTTAAGCTGGCTTTCCCATTCATATAAACACAATGGAATAGTTGCTGAAGTTGTATTTCCGTAACGCTGAATGTTCAACATTACTTTATCAGAACTAACGCCCATGCGGTTTGCAGTTCCGTCGATGATACGTTTGTTTGCCTGGTGAGGTACCAGCCACGCAACGTCTTCTGCAGTGAGATTGTTTCTCTTCATCATTTCTTCGGCAACATCAGCCATTTTTACAACAGCAACTTTAAATACCGATTGGCCATCCATGGTTACGAAATGCTCACGATTGGTAACTGTTTCCAGTGTTGACGGATGCATACTTCCGCCTGCTTTCTGATACAAATTTTTTCTTCCCGAACCATCACTGTACATCCTGGTATCGATGATACCCGTTTCATCTGTACTTGGTTCCAACAGTACTGCAGCAGCTGCATCTCCAAATAATACACAGGTATTTCGGTCGGTATAATCAACAATGCTGCTCATTTTATCAGCACCAATTACCATTACTTTTTTGTATTTGCCCGATTCAATGTAACGCGCTCCGGTTTCCAGCGCATAAATAAAGCTGGAACATGCAGCTTGCACATCAAAGCCCCACACATCGGTGGCTCCTATGGCATCACCTACAATATTAGCAGTTGCAGGATACTGATAATCGGGGGTAACCGTTGCTACTATAATAAGATCAATCTCAGTTGCTTTGATCTTTCTTTTTTCTAAAAGAGATTTGGCAGCTTCCGTTGCCATATATGCTGTAGCTTTATCCGGATCCTTTAAAATTCTTCTTTCTTTAATTCCACTCCTGCTGGTGATCCACTCATCACTTGTTTCAACCATTGTTTCCAGTTCCTTGTTGGTAAGGACATATTCCGGTAAATAAGCTGATACGGCTGTTATCGCTGCTCTGATCATAATTGAAAAGTTTCCGCAAATTTAGTCTATTGACTTTTAACACTGTGTTTTTATTCAATTTGTTATACTATAACCTTAGAAATTATTAACTTAGATTATATTATTTAATTAATTGATAATTAGGTATATTTGATGAATTGATTTTACATTTTAATACAATGTCCAAGGTAAAAAGCGATAGTATATTTAACCTCGTTAATTCACTTAGTAAGAGTGAAAAATGGCAATTCAAAGTATATGCCCACCGGTTGAATAAGACGAGCAATAAAATTTTCGTGGAGGCTTTCGATATTATATCCAAACAAAAAGAGTACAACGAAGATGAATTACTGAAGATCAAAAAAGTAAAACCGAGCCAGGTACCTAATATCAAACAAAACCTGTACAAGCAGATACTTGCAAGTTTGAGTAACAGCTCGGTGATGTCGCGGGAGAACACAGTAGCGCGTTATGTGGAGCACGCAAAATTTTTATACAATAAATGTTTGTATGCCGATTGTTTGATCATCATCGAAAAAGCAAAAAAATCTGCCCGCGAAAATTACCAGTTGATCATGCTGCTCGAATTGCTGGAGCTGGAAAAACAAGCGATTATACAAACTTCAGACGAGAACATCAGTGAACGTGTCGAAAAATCGGTGCAGGAAATAAGTGAAGTAGCGAGGCAGTTGCAAAATATTAACAGGTTCTCCAATTTGTCCGTCCGTTTTACCGCTTATTATCAGCATGTAGGATTCATTCGTAACAACGAGGATCTTAAAACAGTCCGTGAATATTACAACGCAAATTTCCCTGAGTTCAATATCCGCGACCTCTCGGAGTTGGAGCAATTGTATTTGTACGCAACCATCACTTCTTTTTATTTTTTTGTCCAGGATTTTGTGAAAGGGTACAAGTATGCGAAAAAATGGCTGCAGGTATTTGAACAACATCCAAAACTTATAAAAGCTAAAACAGAGCTGTATATAAAAGCGTTGAATAACGTACTGGTAGCGCAAAACAAATTGTTCCTGTATGCCGAATTTAAAGAAGTGCATCATAAATTAATTTCGCTCAAACGCCAGAAACAAATCATCCTGAATGAAAATCTGAATCTCAACTTATTCAAAGCAATTTATATTCATGAAATCAACAGGCATTTTATGCTGGGGGAATTTAAATCAGGAACCCGGATTGTGAATGCATTGGAAAAAGACATCCTGAACTTCATGCCGAAGCTGAATAAAAATACAGTGATGATCTTCGATTATAAAATTGCCTGTCTTTATTTTGGAAATTATCAATTCAAGATTGCAATTAAATGGCTGAATAAGATCATCAATGAAAAAAGCTCTGATCTGCGTGAAGATTTGCAATCGTTTGCACGTATCCTGCGCATGATTTGTTATTTTGAACTCGACGATGCAGAGATGATCAACTATAATGTAAAAGCAACCTATCGTTTCCTCCAGAAAAAACACAATTTCATTAAATACCAACAATTAATTATGGACTTCCTTCGTAACAGTCCGAAAATGGAAACACGGGCTGAAATCATTGGCCGCTTCCGTGAATTGAAGGAAAGCATGCAGAAACTGGAGAACTACCGTTTCGAAAAAAGAGCTTTTATTTATTTCGATATTGTATCCTGGCTCGAAAGCAAAATTGAGAACAAATCCATGCAGGAAATTGTTCAGGCAAAAGCCAAAAAAATGCTTGTTCGTTAGGCAACAATGAGTTGAATACTATATGATTAAAATTACTTACGCCAGCTCTTTTCCCGCTTCCGGCAATGATAAAAATCCTTATATTCGCAGTGTATGGCAATGAAACAATCACAGCAAATGCGACTTCAGCAAAAGTTGTCGCCGCAGCAAATTCAGCTTATGAAATTGTTGCAGCTGCCTGCTATTGCTCTCGAACAACGGATCAAAGAGGAGCTGGAAGCCAACCCGGCTTTGGAAGAAGGGGAAGAAGAAGTAGAAGATGAGATCCAGGACGAAGAAGAATTCGAAGATGACCTGGATGATAATACAGAAGAAACAGATAACAGCATAGATAACGATGAGCCCGTAGAAGCCGAACGAATGGATGATGAAGTTTCGTTCGAAGACTACATGGATGAGGTTGAAGTTGCTGAATATAAATACGAAATAAATAACAACGGCAAGGATAATGATAGGAAAGAAATTCCTGTTTCTGTCGGACCCGGATTCCATGATGTTTTAGAGGAACAATTAGGCTTGCGTGACCTGAGCGATCATGAGTACCGCATTGGTTTGTACCTGATCGGTTGTATAGATGAAGACGGATACTTACGCAGAGACCTGGATTCGATAGTTGATGATATTGCCTTCTCACAAAATATAAATACCGATGCTGCCGAACTGGAAAAAGTGCTGAAGGTAATTCAATCGTTTGATCCGGCCGGTGTTGGTGCGCGTAACTTACAGGAG
Organism: Bacteroidia bacterium; assembly: GCA_036405375.1. Taxonomy (GTDB): domain Bacteria; phylum Bacteroidota; class Bacteroidia; order B-17B0; family Aurantibacillaceae; genus JADJDM01. Next base: position 901 of record DASWXS010000618.1, on the reverse strand, counting down.
TGTTTGCTGCTTCAGCTCGAACGTAAAAATCCGAGGACACGCGAAGTGCATTTTGCCATTGATGTGGTAAAGCATTACATGGATGAATTTTCGAAAAAGCATTACGAGAAAATTGCGAAAAATATTGAGATCGATGATGAAGAAGAGTTTAGGGACATTATCAATGAGATCACGCATTTAAATCCTAAACCGGGTGGAGCATCAGCTCATTCCAGTGTTGCAGGAGATGTTGTCCCTGATTTTGTGATCAATAACGCAGATGGCAAGCTGGAGCTTTCATTGAACCAACGCACCATGCCGGAGTTAAAATTAAGTAAGGATTACCTTGAAATGCTTACTGAATATTCCAAAAATAAAGATCGCTCCAGTAAAGAAGCAACCACATTCGTAAAAAGCAAAATTGAATCAGCTCAATGGTTTATTGATGCATTGATGCAACGTCAGCAAACTCTGTTGGTTACCATGAACGCTATCATGAAATACCAGGAAGAGTATTTTCTTACCGGCGATGAAACAAAATTGCGGCCGATGATCCTTAAAGATATTGCAGAATCTATCGGACTGGATATTTCTACAGTATCGCGTGTGGCAAACAGTAAATATGTTACCACACCATTCGGAAATTTTTTACTGAAATCATTTTTCTCGGAATCATTAAGCACCGATAGTGGAGAGGAAGTTTCTACCCGCGAAGTGAAAAAGATCCTTAAAGATTGCATTGAAGCGGAGAACAAAAAGAAACCGCTTACCGACGATGCCTTAATGACCATTCTGAAAGAAAAAGGGTATAATATTGCCCGCCGGACCATTGCCAAATACCGCGAACAACTGGATATCCCGGTTGCACGATTAAGAAAAGAGATATAATTATATCTCTGAAATTCAGTCAATTAATCCTTTG
>DASWXS010000617.1:0-5304 GCA_036405375.1 Bacteroidia bacterium | reverse complement strand
AATCCCGATGGATAGTGATAATACCAGCGCAATGATATTATTCCTGAAGAATTGTTTCATGTCTGATTTACTGTATTTCAGGTACTGGGCAAAACCGGAAAGTAACATGATAATGATAGCGAAAGGCAAAGTCCATTTGTTGTAATCATACGCATCGAACGGGGCGCCTTTTTTATCAATGAACTGGGCAAGCAATTTATTAAAGATAGGTGTAGATGTAAATAAGCTGATAATAACCGCGCTCAGCAATAACATCAACGATCCTATGAACATCCAGAATTCGCGACTGCTTAAACTATCTTCTGTTTTGTCTTTCGGGAAGAATTTGGAATATCCCCATACAATAAAAAAACAGGTTAATAAACCCCAGCCAATCAATACATGCGAAGGAAAGATATTGAAGGTAAAAACACAAAAACCTGCCAATGCTGAAAGGCATCCATAAATCAATGCTGTGGTCTTTTCTTTCAATAAGATGAGAACTGCGCCGAAGATGAAGATCAATAAGAACAATAACAATTGTTTCTCCATGCCCAGGTCGGTAAATGCATGAACAGACGAATCACCTAAAATTCCGCTCCGGGTAAGGAAGGTAGAATACAGTACGAGTATAAAAGACGCGACGCAGAGAAAATAAGTAATGAACAAAGAACCTTTTTTATTTTTATTGATAATCATTACGTGACCGGCTGCAACCAAAGTGATCCATGGAACCAGCGACGCATTCTCAACCGGGTCCCACGCCCAGAAACCTCCAAAGCTCAATGCTTCGTATGCCCAGGCTCCTCCCATTAAAATTCCGATACCCAAAACAGCAATACCTACAAAAGTCCATGGTAAAGCTGATTTCTGCCAGGTTTCATATTCCTTTTTCCATACACCTGCAAAAGCGTAAATAAACGGAACAATGGTTAATGCAAAACCGAGGAATAGTGTTGGCGGGTGAATGGTCATCCAGTAATTCTGCAACAGTGGATTTAATCCTTTTGCGGAATTCACAGCTTTTGCAACATAATTGGCATCGCCGATATATCCCTGTACAAACGGAAGATTCATAAAATCCGGATGCTCTCTCAACAATAAGAATGGATTCATGCCAATTCGTGTTCCTCCAACTACTACACCCAACAACATGCTTGCTAAAAACACCTGCACAAATGATAACATAAACATCACCGGTGCTTCAAAATTCTTAGCTGTCCTGATCAGTACATTCCCGATAACCATGTGCCAGAAGGTCCACAACAAAAAACTTCCTTCCTGTCCTTCCCAGAAACAGGAAAAAATGTATTTCATTTTCATCGACATATTGGAGTGCTGCCATACGTACTGGTACTCAAAGTAATGATTGTACAGCATGAAGAACAAAGTGGAAACAATTCCAACCACGCCAGCAGAATGTAAGCGATAAGCCGTACGGGCCAGTTTTTTCCAGCCCAGATCCAAAGGATTTTTTGACCAGAAGAAATAAGAGATCGTTGATAATAATGCAGCTACGAAAGAAAGTACAACAAAAAAGTTACCCAGTTTTCCTGCCCACAAATGCTCGCCTATGTAAGTTATTTGTTCGCTTGTATTCAAAATTTCCAAAAAGTTTGGCAAATTTAGTGAAAACAGGCGGATTATTTTAATGCCAGCCGCGGATTTACGCAGATTACGCAGATAAAATATTTAGCCAGTAAGACATCCGTGAAATCTGCGTAAATCTGCGGCTAAAAACAAGGTTATCTTCTTTTCCAGATCATCACAAAATCATTCATAAAATAGCCATTACCGATATCAAAATCAGCTACTTGTTCAATAACAAAGCCGATTTTAAAATAAAAGTTGATCGATTTATGATTTTGCCTGTTAACAGTTAGCCTGATGCACTTCATTCCAGGCATTTTCGACTTTATCTCTTCAAATACCTTAGCTCCTATTCCTTTTCCCTGCTGGTTATCGAGGATGTAAAACTTGTGGATCCAGTAATCCGTTGCATTTTCGTTACTTATGGATATAAACCCGATCACTTTCCCGGAATCATCCTGTATAAGATAAAAGCTATGCTTTTTTACTTCCAGTTGCTCTTTTAATCCGGCTTCCGAATATATTTTACCAAGCATATAGTTTACCTGTTCTTCACCAATAATAGGCACATAATGTTTATGCCAGATCTGATCAGCCAGGGAAGCGATCGCTGAAAAATCTTTTTGAGTTGCAGGAAGTAATTGAATTTGCATGGTCAAATGTAGTAAACTGTTGAGAAACTGCGTATATTTACATCCCATTTCAATAAAAATTGGCAGATCTTAAGAATCATATAAACATTGTGAACAGGAGAGCTTCGTTTGAATACAGCTTCCTGGAAAAGTATGTTGCCGGATTGCAGTTAACAGGTACCGAGATCAAATCTATTCGTGCCGGCAAAGCTAATATCACTGATGGCTATTGTTTCTTTAAGAACAATGAGCTTTGGATCAAAAACATGCACATTACCGAATACGAGCAGGGCACCTACAATAACCACGAGCCCAATCGTGATCGTAAATTGTTATTGAACAAACTGGAAATAAATAAACTTCTTAAAAAGCTAAAGGACCAGGGTTTAACTATCATTCCTTTAAGACTGTTCATTTCTGAAAGCGGCTATGCAAAACTTGAGATTGCCCTGGCAAAAGGTAAAAAGCTATTCGACAAACGCGATGATATCAAGAAACGTGATATACAACGCGAAACTGCAAGACGAATCAAATAATCTTTTTCCTCTTCATTTATATTTTCATATTCTTTTACTAATCACGCTCCTAAACTTCGGGACTTCGCAGGACAGGTTTGAATACCTGCCGCGGATTTCGCAGATGAATATTTTTGATGATTTATTATTTTAGATATAATGTCTAATAAAAATATACACACATTAATATCTATGTAATTCGCGTAAATCGCGGCTAAAAGCAATAAAAAGTATATGTGGTAAAATATTCTCGTACGACTTTGCACAACAATTTTTCGATTTTAATCCGGATCAGGAATTTTTTTGAAAATCAAAAAAGCACGCTTTTCCATCACTGAAATTTTCTCTCCATTCATCTTCAAGCATTTATCTTTCAGCCTACCTTTTTTATGCTAGCCTTTTTAAGGTATATGGAATCACCTATTTAGGGTATTGCCCGGAGCTCAATCAGTGCGCAACTTTGCGAAGTTATTTAAAATCATTCTAAACAAATAAAAATGAAAAAAATCATACTTTTTGCCGCCTTGGCTTTCTCTGTTACAACAACAAAATCACAGGTAGTTAATGACTCTGTTTCTATCGGAAGTTCCAACGAAGTTTGGTATAAATTATCAGATGGTACCAAAACAACTCAACCTCGCAATAACTGGGATCTCGCTTTAGAAACTAATTCATTCGGAGTTTCTGTTCTGTTCAACAACATTGGCGGAAACAGTGTATATGAAATTGCCAATGCCGGGCCTGCCGATTTTTTAACATTAGATACTGCAGGATTAGGCGGTTCCACACCTTTATACAACAGCGACACTTCATGGACAGAAGGCGCACTGAACCAGGCAAGTGCAACTTACGGATGGGGTGAATACAATCCAATCAGTCATAGCGTTGAAGGTGCAGTAGTATTTGTAATTAAATACACCGGAGGAGCGTACAAAAAATTCTTTATCGAGAAAGTTGATAATATAACTCCCGGGAATTACTTCTACAGCATCATTTATTCTAATCTTGACAATAGCGGAATGGATACAGCCGTGGTAGTAAAACAAACTTACAACACTAAAAACTTCATCTATTATTCATTCACCAATAATGCTATTATAGACAGAGAGCCGGTTTCTACAGAATGGGACTTGCTATTCACGAAATATTATGGTTTAACTATGGGACAGATGTATCCGTTAACAGGAACATTACAAAACAAAGGTGTAAAAGTTGCACAGGCAGATGGAATTTCTGACCCCGCAAACTACACAGATTACAGCAGTCATCCGCGTTTAACTGCCATCAATACTATCGGTAGCGACTGGAAAACATTTAATGGTTCTGCTTATACAATAGCTGCTAACCGTGTTTATTTTGTTCAGGCAAAAGACAACCACATCTACAAAATCATTATGACTGGTTTTACAGGTGGTGCAACCGGGAAATCAAACTTCACAAAAGAAGATCTTGGCACTGTTGTAGGTATTAATACTATCGACAATTCGGTAATTGCTTCTTCACTGTATCCAAACCCCTCAAACGGAGAAACCGTAAAACTGATCTTCAGTGCAGAAACAAATTCAGCTGCAATTGCTACCGTATATGATATGCAAGGGAAAGCTGTGAAACAGGTTTCAGGTAATACTATCAAAGGTGAGCTAAATCAATTCGATATTACAACAAGTGATCTTGCAAATGGGATTTACACTGTTCAATTGCGCATTAACCAAGCTGTGGTGTCACAAAAATTAATAGTAAATAATTAATCAAAAATACCAGATCAACATGAAAAAGATATTATTTCCGGCATTGATGCTATTAGCATGCATGGCCGTAGCACAACAAAAAACAGGTAAGGCAACTCCACCAAAAAAACCAGAACCTGTTCAACCAGGTGCTGAAGAAAAATCTGCTGCTGCAAAAAAACAACAGGACAGGGAAGCAATTCTTTCCCTGGCAGGTTGCCATACGGTTACATTTAAGTTTGCTGAAACATTTTCTCCGATCCCTGATTACAAATATCATGATCGCTACTTCGAATCAGGAACTGAGTTTGTAACTGTTGTAGAAAACACTGAAAACAAAATTGTGTTACAGCATTTATTGGTTGTGAACGACAGTATGATTATTAAACACTGGCGCCAGGATTGGATTTTCGAAAACACAGAGTTGTTGAAATTTGTAAGCAACGATAAATGGGAAAAGATCACTTTAAGCAAAGAAGAAGTAAAAGGACAATGGACTCAAAAAGTTGGACAGGTTGATGACAGCCCACGTTATGAAGGCACTGCTACCTGGGTACATGTTGACGGAAACCACTACTGGGAAAGTACAGTTGATGCTCCGCTTCCAAGAAGAGAATGGACAAAACGCAGCGACTACAATGTACTGAAGCGTGATAACAAGATTATCCTTACAAAAGATGGCGGATGGTTGCATGAACAGGATAATCAAAAGATTGTTCGTTCTGCAGGTAAAAAAGACAGCTTGATTTGCTGGGAAAAAGGCATCGAGCGTTTTACTGACCTTCCGGAAGGAAAATGTATTGCTGCTATTAAATGGTGGGAGATCAACAAAAATTACTGGAGTGATGTAAGGGTTGTATG
>DASWXS010000616.1:0-4401 GCA_036405375.1 Bacteroidia bacterium | reverse complement strand
TGGTATATCGAAAAAAACACTTATACAGGAGAAAAATTATATCGCACTATTAATGCAGTTTTGTATGCAAAATGGCCCGATGGTCATTGTACTGTTCAAGAGTTCACCTTTAAACAAGCATGGACTGGTACAGCTTTTTCCAATGCTACTGAATACTTTGGTACGGGAAACCAGGAAAAGATCGATTGTGAGTAAAGTGAATTCACCTAAATAAAAAGAGTATATAAAAAGGATCCTGTCGTATGGCAGGATTTTTTTTTTAGCTATCATTAAATTTCGCCCCAGAGAATTTTTCTCATATCCTGGATAACATAAACTAAACCTTTTTTTATAAAACATGTGGTGCGTGGGAAAATCATTCCTGTCACCCGTTGAGTTCTTCAATCCCGTTTTTATTAAATACAGTGTTTTTACACTGTAAAATACCGTATTTACCACACTGTCAGCTCCGTAATTGCTATTTATCTTTGTTGAAGCAACAATGAGGGGGGCCACACGGATATTGGTAATTGAAGATGATCATCTCTGTCTTACAAAGTGCCATTTAGGAGAAATAGCTTGTTACTATAAAATCATTGATTTGTGTGGCAAAAAAGATTCATGGGCAAATAACTTCACAATGTGGAGGTATATAAAATGGAACTCCTGTCTGGCACAGTTTTATAAGCATCATATTTATCTGGTTATAAAAAAATATGCTGGTTCCTGGAGTCTTTGCCTTTCCTTCTTAAAGACATTTGCTTCCCGGGTATTATTTCAATCATTATCAGTTTACTAAGATTGCAGAAAGCAAACCTATACAAAACACGACCGAAACCTACCGTTAGTATAGAAACTAAATTGTAATATGAGTATAAAAGTTTTTCTAATAGAAGATCATGAAATAGTACGTCACGGATTGCGTGCACTGCTCAATGGAGATGAAATAGAAATCGTGGGCGAAGCTTCTAATGGAATTGAAGCCCTTGAAAAATTTGAGCAGGTTACATGCGACCTTGTGCTGATGGATATGAATATGCCTGGAATGAATGGGATAGAATGTACAAAAGAGTTGAAAAAAAAATATCCGCACGTAAAAATACTTATCCTGTCGATGCACGACCATGATAGCTACCTCATTAATATGCTGGATGCAGGAGCTGACGGATATATACTTAAAAACTCATCAAAGGAAGAACTATTATTTGCGATTAAAAAGATTGTTAACAATGGTATTTATATCGGTTCTGAATTCACCCTTGGCATGTTGGAAAAGTATAAAATGCAACAGGTTTCTCTTCAAACAAAGAAAACATCTATCAAATTAACAGAGAGGGAACAGGAAGTATTAGAGCTGATGGCAAAAGGGTATACTAATCTGGAAATGGCACAAAAACTATTTAATAGTGTGCGTACAATTGAAACACGACGCAAAAAACTCCTCGAAAAAACCGGAACTACCAACACAGCTACGCTTATTCATTTTGCAACATTGCACGGACTTATATAATAAAGCCAGTCAACTTTATTAGCTAAGCATGATCACGCGATCAACGAAATTGCAATTCATTGCTATCCTTCAACCTCTTACGGAACACCTCATGAAGCACCAGGAAACAGAAAGACGTATTTTAAATATAATTAGCGATGCCTGCTATGAACTGGATCAGCATGGAACCATAGTTTTTGTTAATAAGAGAGCCGAATTTGTTTTTGCCCGTAGTCGTGAAATGATGCTGGACCGTAATGTGTGGGAAGTATTTCCTGAAGCTAGAAAAACGCTTTGCTATGAGGCTATACAAGTAAATGCATTGCAAAACAGGAAATCGGCCCGCTTCGAATACCAGTCGTCAGTTACTAATACCTGGATCTCCCTGGAGGCTATTCCTATTGATAATGGATGCGTAGTTTTGTTCCATGAGATAGAAGAGTTAAAACGGGCCAGGGACAAATACCAGGATTTGGTAGAAAATACGCCAGATGTGATTACGCGCTGGAATAAGGATCTTAAGCTCATCTTCGCTAACAGGGCGCTCGAACAAAAAACAGGCATTGCAAAGGAAAGATTATACGGTAAAGACAAAAGTGGAATGGGGTTTCCGGATGAAGTTGCATTGCCGTGGATGGAGAGTTTCCGGAAAGTTTTTGCGACAGGAGCAGAAGTGATGCATTACAGTGTGGTAATGTTGCCCGAAGGCGAAGTTCATTTCCAATCCCGCATTATACCCGAAAAAAATCGCTTTGGAGATGTGGAGACGATATTATCTATTGCCCGCGATATCAGCTCTCAAAAAGAAATTGAACGGGAGTTGAAAAAACAAACGGAAGAATTAAAGGAAAGCAAAGTGCTTTTGGAGCAAATTACTCACACCATGCCGGAGATTATATGCGTTCTTGAAATTCCGTCGAGAAAACTTTGTTACTTTAACCGGGAACCTTCCGGGATTACTGATTTTACTCTTGATGAACTTTTGAGGATGAGTTCTGAAGAACGTTTAAGTTACCTTGTTCATGAAGATGACAGGGAGGCACATCAACGTTATTATGAAAAACTGGAAACACTCAGTGATGATGAAATAACTTCGGTAGAATACCGTTTTCGGAAAAGAAACGGAGGCACGTTTTGGTTTCATGTAAAAGGAAAAGTTTTCCGGCGTGATGCAAATGGAAATCCTACACATACACTGCATATTGGAAGTGATATTACTGATCGCAAAAAAGCAGATGAACAGCTAATGGAACAATTGCATTTTATCAGCCAGGTAACAACTACTTTACCCGATATGTTAAGTGTGATTAAACTGGAGAACAGAGAGGTTACTTATGCCAATAAGGAACCTTTTGAGTTAAATGGTTTTAATGCAGAAAAGCTGAAGCGTATGTCGATGGAGGAACGTAAAAATCTTATACATCCTGCCGATCAACAGGCTATGACAAAATATTTTGATAGTTACTTAACCTGTGGCGAAACGGAAAGCAGGGATCTTGAATACAGGGCATGGAACAACCAGGGTGTGTGGGAATGGTATAGGGTGCGCGGAAAGGTATTCAAGAGAGATAAAAACGGTGTTGCAACACATTGTGTGAATATCGTTCAGAATATTAATGCCTGGAAAAAAGCCGAAGAAGAAGTTATAACATTAAAACTCCAACAGCAAAAGAAAATATTGAACGCGATTATTGCAGCTGAGGAGCAGGAGAGGGAGCGCATTGGGGAAGCGCTGCATAATGGCGTGGCCCAATTGCTATATGGCATGCAAACAAGGCTACAAATGATACAATCCGATAACCCTGAACAATTGAAGGAGCTTTTGGATATTGCGAAAGAAGCAATAAATGAAACCAAAAAAATTGCATTTGAGCTGGTGCCAGCGGTATTAAAAGATCATGGAATAGAGGTGGCCCTGCAGAGCTTGCTGCAAAGGGTAGGTGTATCCCGCCCGGCAATCGAGTTCAATATACACGGAATCAATAAGCGATTTTCCGAAACTATGGAGGTTCCCCTTTACCGGATTGCACAGGAACTGCTTAATAATTGTATCAAGCATGCAAAGGCTACAAAAGTAAGTGTAACCTTCACTGAAAAGAATAAAAAACTACGACTGGAGGTTAAAGACAACGGAATAGGATTCGATCCTAAAAAAATAAAACCGATGGATAAAGGTATTGGCCTGCAAAATATAAAGAATAGGGTACGATTGCTCCAGGGATCTTTGAAAATCAGCTCGAATAGTAAAGGAACTTCTGTAGTTGCAACACTCCCGCTTATTGATGCAGATCTGTAAACTACAGGATGCTTTTCCCATATGAATAATCTTTGCTTTTGATCCTTTACATGCCACAACAGAATGTGGGATTTTTGATCGCTTATTTTATTAAAATGAAGGCGATAAATCCTCATGTTAGGTAATGTAGGCATGGTATTTCATTTGATGCTGCCAATTGTCAAATAATCTAATATGAAAAAATTCCTCTTGTTCCCAATTACTATTGCATTAAATATTCTGATCGCTTGTGGTACAGGAGATGATGAAAAAAGCATGGAAAATACCGCCGGCGAAACCGGGGTAACTTCCAATTCATCTTCCGCTGATACCATGAACCCAGGGTATTCGGTGCCACCAAAGGATAGTTTAAATAAGTAGATTAATAAATAAATAATCACCAATCAAAAACAACATTATGAAAAAATCAATCATTGCTTTAATCTTTGTATGCTTAATCAATGTGCTTGCAGCACAAACACCTGTAGTAAATGTTCCGGCTTCTGTGAATGTAAAGTATGGAACAGATTACCCCAATACAAGCCCGGTATGGACTATGGAAAACGATTATTACTACGCAACCTGGACTGATAAAACCACTAATATGGGACGAACTGCCATATATGATAAAAATGGAGTTTTAATCAGTACAGAAAAT
>DASWXS010000615.1:0-6285 GCA_036405375.1 Bacteroidia bacterium | reverse complement strand
TTTGCTGAGCTAAGATAATGAATTTATAAAACCGTTAAAGCAGGTAAGGTGCATACATTTTTAGGAAGAAAACAAAAAAGGCAAATGTTTCATTTGCCTTTCCTTAATTAAACATTAGTTAACCACTATTAACCGTTGCGTATATTTTTTACTCTTATTGGTTACAGATATAAAATAGATGCCCGGTTTCAAGCTGCTAATATCAATAGGATGCTCTACTTTTCCTGTAACATTTTTTACCTGTGCCGTTTGTATGCTTTGTCCTAATGCCGACATGAGATCGATCTGAATATCTGAAATTTCGTTCAGCTCCAGTTTAATGTATAAGTTGTCTTTAGCAGGATTTGGATAAATACTGAACTTATTATCATATTCTTTTGTTGATGCATAAATGCCAACTACCGCATCGGGGTTAATATAAATATGAATGGAATCTGCAAAATAGTTGTTCTGTAAGCTGGAGTCGGAGCCGTTAATAATTACCTCGCGTGTAGAATCCATTGGTAAGTTTGGAATGTCTACGTAAATCTTGTATCCGCCATCGGGTAAACTGTCGAATTTATAATAGCCCGTACTGTCGGACATAGTGCGGGCCTGTATACCACCACCAGGATTTTTTCCGAGTTTTACATCAATACCTTTTAATGGTCCGCCCGGAGCAAACGGAATATTTGGATTACCGATTCCGGGCCCTAAACGCAGGGTCCCGAATCCTGGTCCTTCTGAAATATACCCGGAGATGATTCCATGACCTGTTGAGGTATCCGTTTCCAGGATTTGTATGTTGGCTGTTTCATTTATGCTGCAACCATGAGTAACAACGGTTGACGAATCCCATTGAAAAGTGTTTCCATAATAAGTAGGAACAGCAGTAGGGAATGTAATGGGATCAGCAATTGCTTTTACCAGGTAATCGCGTGCCGGTAAATTATTGAACGTGTAGTTTCCGCTGCTATTAAGTGCAGTTATGTCAATGGTGTCAAGTGCAGCGGTTCCCGGTTGGTGTGCAATAGCATATACATAACCATTGTTTACATCTGCACCAAGCGGAGTTGTTACGTGTCCGTTAATATTAGTATTGCCATTCACATAAATGGGATGCGCGTTGGAATTGGAACAACCTAAAGCATCTGTTACAACAAGCGTAAATGTTGTAGTAGCCGCACCTGTATACTGAAATGTGTCTGTTACATACGAATCAATACCATCGTTCCAGAATACATTGTAAGGCAGATTAGTAGCACTAATGGTAGTAAATACATCTATTGTTTCACCGATACAAATGGTTGGAGAGCTTGGATTCCCTAAGATAGGAACATTACTTACATTTCTTGTTACAACAGTTGAATCGCTTAATGAAAGGTCTGACGAATAAGCAACCAGTGATATGGTATACGAACCAGCGGTCGAATAAGAATAAGTCATGTTGGTTGACGTACTGAAAAGAGAACCATTAACATACCACTTGTAGCTGGACGCGGCCTGAGAAGTATTGGTGAATGTTTCCGTATTCCCTACACACACATTTGTACCGATATCTCCGCTGAAATTTGCATCGGGAACAAGAACACGATAAATAAAACCGCCGACATTATTATTGATACCACCACAATATAGATAGTTGTCCAGGTGTGTAAGCTTCCATGTACTTCCTTGATTATTGTAATCATAAAAACCGGATGGCGATGATTGTGTAAAATTAATTCCGTCATCGGATCTGAAAACAATTGGGCTGTTTGGTCCACCGAGCACAGTATGAGGCCGACCTATTATTCTGTTCTGAGGAAATGAGCCCATCTGAACTGTGCATTCTATCCAGAGTTTATCCCGGAAAACATGAATATTCCCTATCTCAACCAGGTCGTTAGGGTGGCCAAAACCGTCAGCAGTGATTGTGTTCCAGGTACCAGCAGATGAGTAGGTAAAGAAACTGGCTCCGTTAAAGTAATTAAAGGTTCCGGCATATAATGTATTCCTGAAAATTCCGAATGATCTGACTTCATTGTCATAAGTTGTAATGCCTGGATTTGTATGCGTTCTTACAGTGTCGCTTCCATTGGTACACTTATATATATAACTTTCCATCATGCTCCAGTCGTATGTGGTGAAGAAAATGGAGTCATTGAATACAATAGCATCATTTACGCTGGTTACATTGGAAGGTAGTGTTAGCACTTGCGACCAGGAAGATGTGTTTTTTCCGGATTTCCAGATCTTCCACGGAACACTATTTACATCATTTCCAATAATCACAAAAACAGAATCTGCACCGCCACCATTGGAATAAAAGAAGATCTTTTGAATTGTGTTGTAAGTGCTTCCCCAGGGTGGAGTTGATCCACTCAGTACATTCCAGGTTGAACCATCATAAGTATAAACACTGGCACCGTTCGACATGTTTTTTACTCCCACAAACATTTTCCCTCCTGTGGAGATATCATTGCTCAAAACAGTAACGGACTTGTCTCCTGGAAGAGCAAAAGAACCAAAATTAGTAGGAGCCCAGTCGTTCATGTCGCCTGTTGTCGACTTATAAATAATGGGAGTCATGGTGCTTGTGCTTGCAGTGCCGGCATAAATTGTACCGTTGTATGTACAGAGTTGGGTAATTTCCTCGTTAGAACCAAAGCCATTAACAACAACGGAGTCCCAGTTATTCAGCTGCTGGGCAAATTGATTCAAAGAAAATCCGGTAAGAATAAGAAATAAGAGTTTTTTCATGTGATGGGAATTATTTTTATAAGCTCATAAAGTTATGAAATATAACTTTGAATACCTATTACGATAAATCCCTGGTATAACGTTAACTAAACGATTTAACTTTTTATCAGAGTTTTTTGAATTCAAATTTAGGTGAACCTTTCAATCCACCACTATTGTAAAACCCTATGAAGTGAAGTTTGTAGTAGAAACCATCAGTGGCTTTTATGATGAAACACATAGAAGGATCAACAGTGTAGGTATTGGTGTTTAAACTGAATGTTTTCCAATCGAAACCGATATTGTTCACATGCGGAGTGAAAGGATGGGTAATGGTATCATTTAGTTTGATGTTGTCGAAGCTAATATCAGTGATCCGGGAAGTTTTTACTTTGTGCGGGTTGCTCAGTATTCCAACCACCAGGTAAGGTGTGTGATCGGCATATACATGCGTGAATTGGGTAAACCAAAGATCGAAATTTTCTTTGTCGGGTTCTATGTTAGCAACTGCATTGGTGTTGATGGAGAAGCAGGTGAAGTTTTTTGAAGATTGTTTGGTTAAGGTAATAGTTTGTTCGCTGCTCCCATTCAAGTTTGCGTATTTAAATGTATAGGTAGAAGCATCAGAAGAAATGAACTGGATCTTTTTGAACCCTATTTTTGATCCGCTGGGTGTATAGCCTCTGAATAAAACATATACCTTGCCATCCTGCCAGCTGCCAACTGCTGTGCTGTCCATATTCCCGGAAGGAGCATCATACATAGTATTGTTAGCGTAGCCTGATGTGTCGGTTACTGTGCTAAAAACAGTTTGTTGGGTTTTATAGATTCCCATCCACTTTGCTGAATTCAATTTTATATGAGTACCTGTTGCAGAGCTTTCAAAAGCAAGGTCCCAGTCTACTTTCAAATTAGTTGATACGATGGAATTATTTCCGAGCGAATAATAAATCTGTTGTTTATAATCATTGCCCATATCAACCTGCGCGGTAACTACACTGCCCCTGTCGAGTGGCTGAACAGGTAATTCTTCTTTACGACAAGAGGTAAGAAGTATAGTGAAAAATAAAATGAAAAGAAGTGAAAAGGGTCTCGACTCCGCCTGCCGACAGGCAGGCAGGGCTCGACCTGGCACTCTTCTAAGATATGATATTAGGATATTTCTATTTACTGAATACATAATCTAATTTTAAAAAGTAGGTTCGTCCCATGGCAATTGGCGTAGAGAATCCACCTGAGCTGTGCGCCCCGCCACCGGATGAAGTATTTAATACATTTGTTACATTAAAAATATTTTTCGCTCCCACAGTTACAATAAATTTCTTTTTGAAGAAGCCGGTAGAAAAGTTAGCGTCGAATGTGTGATAATCTTCTATTATTGTCTGGTAAGGTGTGTTGGTGGCATCTAAACCAACAGCAAGCAGTTTTCCGGTGTATTTGTAAAACACATTTACTGTCGATTTTATTTTTTCGAATTCATATTGTGCAGATGCCCTTGCTTCCGGAGAATAGTTGAACATTTCTACATTTTTGAATTCTTCGCTGATCTGGTTATAGCGTGCTGTATAGGATCCGCCTGCTGAAACCGTAAGAGCTTTGTATTTATAGTTTGCATTCACAGTGGCTCCATACGAAATAAACTTCCCGATATTAATGTAAGTATACTGCGTTCCGCTATTAATTCCGAGTGTGATCAGGTTGGTAATATTGTTGTAGAAATAACCATTCTCCAGCCAGAAACTGCTTTTTTCTTTATCTGTTTTATATTTAACAGATGCAGTTATGTTATTGGATGTTTCAGCCTTAAGATTTGTGTTGCCTGTAATATTGTGATTGATGTCAACAAAATCAAAGTATAGTTCTTTTAAAGTCGGGGCTCTGAATCCACGTGCATAAGATGAACGGAAGATCCAGTTTTCGGTGTTATACTTTAAATGCAAAGAAGGGGTGAGCGGTGCAGGATAAAGGCTGTTGTATGCATACCTTACACCAGGGCGGATAATGAAATTTTTCACGGGTTGTATTTCAGAACTTACAAATGCGGCAAGATCTGTAATGTGCTGTTCTTTATTTTCGATACGTTTACCGAATGCTGTTTCCCGGTTAAGATCATATCCGATCTCATAATTGAAATAATGGCGTTTTTCAATGCTGTCTTTTATCTCCGAAAAAGGTTGCGAAGAAATAAAAGAACCTCTCGCCATCATTAACGTAAACCTGCTGGTATCCTGCATGGAGGCATCGGCAGAAATAATTTCGTCGAGATTGGTGAGATCTTTAAAGTAAGTATTCTTCTTGCGTTGGTAATAATTGTAGCCAACGATGTTGTTAAACGAACGTTGCTTTTTGAATTTCAGGTTTGTGCTTATAGCATTGTCAATTCGTGTGGTGCGAAACCGGTCATCAAAAGCCGATTCGTAATAAGGAGCAACCGGGTATCCGCGACTCAGGATCAGTTCATTGAAATAAGAACTCTTGTAGCCGAGATCAAAATTCTTTTTGGAAAACGTGTAATCAAAATTAGCGAAATACTGTTCGCGTGGTTTCCAGTTTTTGAAACGATTGGTATCCGCAATTGTTTTCGTAGGAAATAGATAAAAAGATTCATTAGCCTTCCAACCGTTGAAATAATTTCTTCCACCACTTAATTTTATTCCGTGATTTTTCTTTTGCAGTGCAACGAATGCATTTGCATTGTATGTAAAGTTACTTTCGTAATACGTTTGTATTCCGGCTTCAAACCTGTTCTTCTTCGGTTTTTTAGTGATGATATTCACAACCCCTGCCAGGGCATCTGTTCCATAATTCACCGCCATTGGACCTTCTACAATTTCGATGCGCTCTACATTGTTCAGGTTGATCTGCGAAAGATCGAGGTTCCCATCCTGGCGTCCAACCATAGGAACACCATCTATCATTACTTTTACATTTTGCCCCGAAATTCCCTGCATGCTCATGGTACACATACTAAGCGCATTGTCCTGGGAAAACCGGAAATTCAATTCGTTGCTCAATGCATCTTTAAGGTTAACTGCTGCGAGTTCCTGGATACGTTTTGAATCAATAACTTTTATTTTGTAAGTAGAATTGTCAACGCTATTAGCATTGTACTGAGCAGTGATCACTACATCTTTTAGCTGTTTAAGATCTTCTGTAAGCTCAATGCCAATTTTTTTTCTGTATGCTTTGATCGTGTCCGTGTAGGAAACATAACCAAGGCATTTTATTTTCATGATGTAAGGCGCCTGGGTAAAAAAATCTACTTCACCATTTACATCCGTTGTATTCATATAAACGATATTTCCATCCTTCACTAATTGCACAACGGCCCCCGGAAGACCATTACTGTCCGGAGGCGCTGTACATTTCACCACTGTTTGCCCGGTCATGCTGCCAGCAATAACTGATAGCAGCATGATCCAAAAGAATTGCCTCATTAATTTCAGGCTTTAAAGTATTTTACAATTGTTTCTTTGATGATCTTTTGATTAGTAGCCGAGTCTGCATTTGCTTTGGTTTGTTTATCACCCAATTCAAATAACGCTTCGTAAAGTTTCACACTGTCAACGATCAGGTTTAATGAAA
>DASWXS010000614.1:0-8312 GCA_036405375.1 Bacteroidia bacterium | reverse complement strand
TTCCAGGGCAAGCAGGACTTTATGGCGAAAAATGTTCATATCGGTAATACCGCGCAACACCAGGCATCCGGCGCAGTAAAATATTATATTATTAAAGGTTTATTTGTTAAACCAAGATATACTTTCTTTGGACGGAACTATGCAAACTTTGATTTAAGAGGGCTTAATGGAGCAGGGGCCAATAAAGATTCATGGATGATCCCTGATTATGGTCTTTTTGATGCAATGGCAGGGTATGAATTTAACTACCAGGGACTAAAATTCAATCTTAATGTGAATGTAAATAATGTATTAAACACTGTATATATTAACGATGCTCAGAATAATAACTCTTCTCAACAGGACTACGACGCTAATTCAGCCGCAGTATTTTTTGGGCCGGGAAGAACATATGTTGTTGGGTTAAAGGTTACATTTTAATTAGAAATAAAAACAAATCAGATATGAAGAAAAATGCAATTTTAACAGCAGTGCTGGCCTTGTTTGGAACAATGGCTTTTGCACAGGCTACATTGCCAAGCACGGAGAACTTTACCGGTTTTGCCGGAACTTTTAGTCAGCCGGGCTGGACTTATGTAGATGCACCGGGCGGAACCGCCCCTAATTATGTTTATTCGAGCGGTGGTACAGGTGGATCTGCCGCAGGCCGTTTAGACGAAACCATGGATTATATTGAGGTATTTGTTGGTGGACAGATGGGACCAACTTCCTTCGTTTTAAAAGGAAACAACTCAGGTGGAGCATGGCAGGGAACATTTAATGTCCTTGAGTCAGTAAATGGTAGTACCTGGACTACAATGATGGGTTTTACTACCGCATCTCCAATGCAGACGGTATTAACTTCTTATACAGTTACTCCCGCAGCTGCATCACGTTATATTCGCTGGGAATTTACTGCTAAAACAAGCGGGCACAATGTAGGTATTGATGATATCAATATCACTGCCGGTGTTGCTGCAGTACAAGATATCAATGTAAAATATAATACCACTTCTATATTATCAGGAGGAACTACTCCAATTTTTGGAGCACCGGTTGGAACTCCAACAGCAGTGAATTTTACAGTTGAAAATACTGGTTTAGCAACATTGAATGTGTCTTCAGTTACCTTCACAGGAGCTGATGCAGGTGATTTCTCTGTTACTTCTCCGGTTGGGGCATTTACAGTTGGAGCAACTGCAAACCAGGCCCTGGCTGTTTCATTTAACCCTGGTGCGTCAGGAACACGTGTTGCTGATATGATCATTGCAAGCGATGATGCGGATGAAGCAAGTTATGTGGTTCATTTGAATGCAGTAGGTGGAACATTAGCTTCTGAGCCTACAGGTCAGGCTTCAAATCTTACTTTCTCAAATATTAAATCTTACCGCGCAGCTTATTCTTATAGCGCAGCAGCGGGTTCTCCTGACGGATACCTTGTTATCAGAAAAACATCATCTTCACCAATTACTGATGTACCGGTTGACGGTGTATGGTATAAACAAGGAGATGCAGTTGGAGGAAGTAAAGTGGTTTCAACCGGAACTTCTTTAAACAGCACTTTGATGAATGTTTGGGCTGGAAAAGATTACCAGTTGGCTGTATTTGCTTATAACGGAAGCGGTACTTTCACTAATTATAACACCACCAATCCTGCTTTAAATGGTTTCACCAGTCTTTCTACAATGATGCCAGCGGGTGAATATACCGGAGTATCAACAGCAAATGCAACATTTGTAACGGATCTCCACAACAGAATCAATCCTCATACTTCTGTTTTCTACAGCAACTATGCAAACACAATGGTGAATTTATTTGAAGCTGCTGATACAACTAATGGTCAAAAAACCATCACTTGTAAATACAGCGGTTACAAAGCAATCTATACACCTCCATTCGATTGGACAGCAAATGACTTCAGTCGTGAGCATTCATACTGCCATCAGTGGATGCCAACAAATCCTGCTGATAATCCGGAAAAACCAGAGTACAATGATCAGCATCACTTATGGACTTGTAAGCAACAGGATGTTAATGAAGAAAGAAGTAATTATCCTTTAGGAAAAGTAGTTACTGTTCAGAACGTATTTATGAATGGAAAATCAGGACAGGATGCAAATGGACATAAAGTTTATGAACCGCGTGATGAACAGAAAGGTAATTCAGCACGTGCATTAATGTATATGGCAGTTTGTTACAACGGTGTAAGTGGTAACAACTGGGCATTTCCTAACCCAATCAGCCCTACTATCCAGTACGGACAAGACCAGGAGCTTTTGAAAGCATGGCATTTTATGGATCCACCGGATTCTTATGAAATTGCACGTAACGACTTTTTAGATTCATTGCAGGGTAATAGAAATCCGTTCATTGACAGTGTTCAATTTGCTTGTTTCATCGATTTCTCAAACATGACAAAAATTGCTGGAGCAACTGTACCATGCGGATCGGTTGTTGGACTTGCTAATAACAAAGTTTCTTCAGTTGATTTCTCTGTATACCCTAACCCGAGTGCAGGAACCTTCAGTGTTTTATTAAACGCTGATCTTGCAGGTGAGTATACTGTTGAAGTAATTGATATCACTGGAAGAACAATTGAATCTAAGGTTATTACAGCAAAAATGGGTAACAATTACCTGAGCTTTAACGAAAAAGTATTGCCTGCAGGAGCTTACTCTGTGGTAATCCGTTCAGAAGCTAACAAAACAGTTAAAAAACTGATCGTTCAGTAATTATACCATTCTCATTTAAATAATACCCCGGTCACTGAGCTTGTCGAAGTGCCGGGGTTTTTTATTACTTATCCAGGGTCGAAATTATTGAGTCTTCGTAGCTAAATAATTCAATTTATCCATTATATTTGTTTAAACAATTATGGAATGGTTGTTGTTTAACAAAGTTTAAACAATAAAATATAATATCATGAAAAAATTAGCCTTACTTACTTTAGCCCTTTGTTTCGCGGTAGCTTTAAAAGCGCAGATTTATATGGCCAAAACCTCTGAGATCCAGTTCTTTTCAGAAGCCCGTTTCGAAAACATCGATGCAAAGAATACCACCGGTAAACCGGTTTTAGATACCCAATCGGGTAAACTCCAGGTGCAGGTTACCATGAAAGGCTTTAAGTTTAAAAGTGGTTTAATGGAAGAGCATTTCAACGAAACTTACGTAGAAAGCGATAAATATCCGCACGCTAAGTTTGCCGGGGTAATCAAGGATAATGATAAAATCGATTATACAAAGGATGGTGTTCATAATGTAATAGTGGAAGGTACAATGAGCCTTCATGGTGAGACAAAAAACATCACAGTAATGGGGACTTTAACCATCAAAGGAGGACAGATTCTTCTCGATGCAAAATTCAAAATGGCTTTGGCAGATTATAAAATTGTAGTTCCTGCTCAAAAACTTGCCAATATTGCTGAGGTTGTTGATGTAACAGTTAAATCAACCCTGGAACCATATAAGAAACCATAATATATGATTAAAAAAATAACGTTATCTGTTCTGCTTTCAGCATCGTTAATGACTGCGTTTGCGCAGGAAGATGATTTGCTGAAATTGGTTGAAGAGCCTGCAACTGAAGTGAAAAATGAAAAAGTGTATGCAACGTTCAAAACCACCAAGATCATTAACGCGCAATCCATTGAAACAGTAAAAAAACGTACCCTCGATTTCCGTATCACACATCGTTTCAGTGATATCGGAGTTTCAGGAAGCGGCCATACACTCTGGGGGTTCGACGTTTCCAACGATATACGTTATTCTTTTGATTATGGTATCACAGATCAGCTAACGGTGGGTTTTTCGCGTAGTAAGTGGCGCGAGTTGCTGGAAGGATATGCTAAATGGCGTTTCCTGGAGCAAACAAAGAATAATAAAGTACCCGTTAGTATTTGCTTATATGAAAATATGGGTTTTACACCAATCGTTCAGGCAGAGCTATATGATGGAACCGACAAAAGTGTTGTGAAAAAAGATGTACACCGTTTCTCCTATTTCTCTCAACTGATCATCGCCCGTAAATTCAACGACTGGTTTTCTTTCCAGTTAATGCCTTCTTACCATCACCGCAACTTTGTAAGAGACGATGTGAATGCGGATAACGGAGCCCACGAAACAAATGGTATTGTTAGCCTTGGAGCAGGAGGAAGGATCCGTTTTACAAAACGTATGGCAATCATTGTTGATTATTTCCACAACTTCTCTAAATACAGAACCAACAATAAACTAAATCCGTTTTACGATCCATTGGCTGTTGGTTTGGAAATTGAAACAGGCGGACACGTATTCCACCTGAACTTCACCAACAACGGAGCCATTTCTGAAAATAACTTTATTCCATATACACAGTCGAACTGGCTGGACGGACAATTTAAATTTGGGTTCAACATTTCGAGGGTGTTCAGCTTTTAAGGAATTTTTATACTAAACACATAGGGCACATAGAAAACTATGTGCCCTATGTGTTTAAATATGTAAAGTAACGTTGAAATTACCGGTTAAAATACTTCTTTCATTACTTATAGTCACTTCTGTACTATTCGCGTTTGATTTTTTGTTCTCCTTTGGAATGACTCACAATAGAAACACTAAAGCGGAATATGTTCAAAGCAAAAAGATAGATGCCGATATTGTTTTTCATGGTCCCTGCGAACCTTTGTGGATGATAGATCCTGCGCAGATTGATCCACAAATCAAAAAAACTTCTTACAATCTTGCATTAAGCCACAGCGATTTTGCCGATAATTATCTGCACCTGTATCTCTACCTGGAAAACAACAAAGCCCCGAAATACTTGTTTTTGTATGTTACACCGGAGTCGATGGATAAAAAATTCAATACATTCAATACATTCAGGTTTGCTAATTATACAAACGACTCACTGGTGGCGGAAGTAATAAAGGAAAATGATCCTGCTTATTACAAATGGATGAATATTCCTTTCATGCGCTTTGCTTATTACAACACGTATACTTCATTCAACGCCGTACAAGGATGCAAACATTACTTTAATAATAAAACGGAAGCCTATTTTCCGAATGGATTCGAACCACCTGCAAAAATTACCTGGGACAATCACCTGGAAGATATGCAGCACCAATACCCGAAAGGTTATTCATTTATTATTGATTCGCTCCGTGTAAAATACCTGCACAAAACCATTGAATTGGCACAAAGCAAAGGCGTGAAAGTTATATTGTATGAATCACCGGTTTTAAAAGAGTCTTTAAGCAATTTGAAGAACAGGGAGGATGTAGTAAAACTTATCGATAATATTGCGTGGGAACACAATGCTATATACAAGCAATTCGACGATCTTCCTTTGGCTGAATCGAGGGAGTATTTTATTTCTTCGCTAAACCTGAACCTGGATGGCATTAAGATCTTTAATGATACCCTTGCCGGGTTTATCAATAGAGATGTAAAATAATTAAGATTTCTAGCTTGGTTCCCAAAGCTCAATCTTGTTCCCTTCTGCATCCATGATGTGAACAAACTTTCCGTAATCGTAGGTTTTGATTTCGTCCACAATGGTCACTCCGTTCTCGCTTAGTTGTTTCACAAGCCCTTCAATATTCTGAACCCTGTAATTGATCATAAAATCTTTTTTGGATGGGGCAAAATATTCACTGCCATTTTTAAACGGACTCCATTGTAAAGAGTTTATTTCTTCGGCATTGTGCAGGTTTCTTGACTCAAAAGTAGCACCCCAGTCGTTCACTTCAATTCCTAAATTTTTAGCATACCATTCCCTGGTTTCTTTAGGATTATTGGAAAAAAAGAAAATTCCTCCTATGCCGGTTACTTTGGGAGTCGTATTATTAGTTGTGTTTTTTTGTTCTTCCATTGGTTAATTGTGTTATTGGGTTATAGGATCTATCTTTTCAATCTGGTAAGTTAAAGTGATCATATCTTCCTGCCGGAAGTTGTCGAATGCAAACAGGTACTCACCTTTATTAAGAATAACGGTAGTGTCAACCGATTTCCGGTTTATCATTTTACAAAAGTAAATGATACCAATGCTATCCGTTCTACTAAAATTTTTATAAGATTCTTTATCCATTAAGTTAAAGTCGAAAGGCTTCTTATTCTTTTCGCTTGCAGTAATATGTATCTTCTGTGTTCGATCGTAAACATAAAAACCTTTAAAATGAGTTTGCATTCCGGGGACATTAATAGTGGTTTTTAACCGGAAGGGTTCATGAACTTCCTTCGGTTTATCTTCACCACAATTCACCAATAATATGCTTAACAAGACAATAGTGCATATTGCTGTAATTTTTAAAATGGACATATGTTTGCCGGCAGGAAAGTTAAGCCTTCTGTGTAGCTTTGATAACGCCCAGTTCTTTCCCTACTTTTTCGAATGCCACAATTGCCTTATCCAAATGTTCCTTGGTATGTGCAGCAGACAATTGCACACGGATACGGGCTTTATCTTTTGGTACAACAGGATAAAAGAAACCGATCACATAAATTCCTTCTTTCAATAATTTATCGGCAAACACCTGGGATAATTTTGCATCATATAACATTACCGGAACAATAGCGGAATCTCCTTCCTTGAACTCAAGACCGATCTTTTTCATTCCGTCTTTAAAGTAATTGATATTCCATTCCAGCTTATCGCGAAGTTCAGTAGTTTCACTCAGCATATCAAACACTGCAATGGATGCTCCTACAATGCTTGGAGCTAAAGAGTTTGAAAACAAGTATGGACGTGAGCGCTGTCTTAATATCTCGATCACTTCCTTTTTACCGGTGGTGAATCCACCCATTGCACCACCCAATGCTTTTCCAAGTGTTCCCGTGATGATATCAACACGGTTCATTACGTTTTTCAACTCCACGGTACCACGCCCGGTTTTACCAATAAAACCTGTAGCATGGCTTTCGTCAACCATTACAAGTGCGTTATATTTTTCAGCAAGGTCGCAGATCTTATCCAGCGGGGCTACAAAACCATCCATAGAGAAAACCCCGTCGGTTACAATAATGCGGTAACGCTGGGCTTGTGCTTTTTTCAATTGTTCTTCCAGGTCGGCCATGTCACAATTTTTGTAACGATAGCGCTGCGCCTTACACAAACGAACCCCATCGATAATAGAAGCATGGTTCAATTCGTCTGAAATAATAGCATCTTCTTCTCCGAATAATGGTTCAAATACACCTCCGTTCGCATCGAAAGCAGCCGCATATAATATTGTGTCTTCCTGTCCGAGGAATTTAGCAATCTTTTGTTCCAGCTCTTTATGAATGTCCTGTGTGCCACAGATAAAACGAACCGATGACATACCATAACCACGCTGATCCAGGGCATTTTTAGCTCCTTCAATTACTTTTGGATGAGAAGAAAGGCCTAAATAGTTATTCGCGCAGAAAATAATTACTTCTTCTCCCGTACTAACCTTTACGCTGGCACCCTGCGGAGTAGTAATAATACGTTCTTTTTTGAATAATCCTGCTTCCTGGATCCCATCCAGTTCTTTTTGCAAATGCTGCTGAAAATTTCCGTACATAATTGTGGTTTTTGTGGGGATAAATATAGGTATTTGTGTTGTTTTTAGCCGCGGATTTGCGCAGATTTCGCAGATATTTAATCCGTTTTATTAAAGATCAATTGCTCAAAATAAAAATCCGTATAATCTGTGAAATCTTCGGAGGCATACTTCTTATACATTTGTTAATAATTATTTTTCCTATTAATAAAAAAGTTGTATATTTGTCGCCCCGAAAAGGGAGGTACGCGGATGTGGCGTAATTGGTAGCCGCACCAGACTTAGGATCTGGCGCTTCACGGCGTGGGGGTTCGAGTCCCTTCATCCGCACTAAAAAAAAGGCTAAGTAATTTTAGCCTTTTTTAGTTTTACATAGTAGATAAAAAGAGTAAAAATGAATATTACAAAGCAACAAATCGACGACTTAAACGCAGTGGTTACTATTAAAGTAGCTCCTGAAGATTACCAGGAAAAAGTAGACAGCGCTCTTAAAAGAGTTCAGCGCCAGGCTTCTATGCCAGGTTTCCGCCCGGGAAAAGTTCCTACGGGGATGATCAAAAAAATGTACGGAAAGTCAGTATTGGTTGATGAAATGAACAAATTACTGAACGATTCTATTTATCAATATATCAACGAAAACAAGATCGAGATCCTTGGAAACCCGCTTCCTAAAACTCCGGAAGCTGATGTGAACTGGGATACCCAGAAAGAATTCTCTTTCGACTATGACTTAGGTCTTGCCCCGGCATTGAATTTTGAAGTGTCTGATAAAATGGCTTTCGATTATCATACGGTAAAAGTAGATAACGACCTTATCGAAAAATACCTGAA
>DASWXS010000613.1:0-3997 GCA_036405375.1 Bacteroidia bacterium | reverse complement strand
ACCACTTAATGTTACAATGAAAATGGCAATAAAATTGAATTGATTGGTTAGGGTAATACGTTTTACCAGTTTATCATCGTAGTGATCCTGTATACCAACGCGGGAAATAAAACGCCATAATTTTTTAAACATGAAGCCAGGTAGTTCAGATATTATACCCAAAGTTATCGCTTATGAGCTCTCTTTTTCGGAATTTTCGACAGATATACGTACAATAAAAGGCCAAATAGGCGGATATACTGTTGAATAACCGTCAATTTTTCACGTATTTTGGTATGGAACAAAATCTGATTAGATCGGGTAACATTTAGACATTAGATTATGAACTTTAATAATTTTACTATAAAATCGCAGGAAGCTGTTCAGCAGGCAATAACCATTGCTACTATGAACGGGCAGCAGGCAATCGAGAATGGCCACATCCTGAAAGCGATCCTGGAAACCGATGAAAATGTTACTCCATACATCCTGAAAAAGATGGGGGTAAATGCAGAGGTATTCAAAAAAACACTCGACAGTATTGTTTCTTCCTATCCAAAAGTAAGCGGGGGGCAACCTTACCTGTCTTCTGGCGCCAACCAAACGGTGGCAAAAGCTACTTCTTATCTTAAGGAATTCGGGGATGAATTTATTTCCATAGAGCATATCATCCTGGGCATCCTGGCGAGCGGGGATACCGTTTCAAAAATGATGAAAGATCTTGGCTTTACAGAAAAAGATCTGAAAGCTGCCGTTAAAGAATTACGCAAGGGAAGCAAAGTGACCAGCCAAACGCAGGAAGATACCTACAACGCGTTGAATAAATACGCAATCAACCTGAACGAACAGGCAAAAACAGGGAAACTTGATCCTGTGATTGGAAGAGATGAAGAAATCAGGAGAGTATTGCAGATACTTTCGAGGAGAACCAAAAACAATCCTATTTTGGTCGGTGAGCCAGGTGTTGGTAAAACAGCCATTGCAGAAGGATTAGCGCATCGTATCAATAACGGTGATGTACCCGAGAATTTGAAAAGCAAACAGATTTTCTCGTTGGATATGGGAGCATTGATTGCCGGAGCTAAATACAAAGGCGAATTTGAAGAACGATTGAAATCGGTAGTAAAAGAGGTGACCGGCGCAAATGGTGAGATCATTTTATTTATTGATGAGATCCACACATTAGTTGGAGCAGGTGGTGGTGGAGAAGGAGCAATGGATGCTGCCAATATCCTGAAACCGGCTTTGGCCCGTGGTGAATTAAGGGCAATTGGTGCAACTACTTTAAATGAATTCCAAAAATATTTTGAAAAAGATAAGGCGCTTGAACGCCGTTTCCAAAAGGTAATGGTAGATGAACCAGATGCGGAAGATGCTATTTCTATCATGCGCGGGATCAAGGAAAAATACGAAACGCATCATAAAGTGCGTATAAAAGATGAGGCAATAATTGCCGCTGTGGAATTATCTCAACGGTATATTAATGATCGTTTTCTTCCGGACAAGGCAATCGACTTAATGGACGAAGCTGCTTCCAAACTGCGGATGCAGATCAATTCCATGCCAATTGAACTGGATGAAGTTGAACGCAGAATTATGCAGCTGGAAATTGAGCGCGAAGCAATGAAGCGCGAAGGCGAAAATAAAAAAGTGGATGCCCTGAACAAAGAGCTTTCAGAATTGAACGATTCCCGTAACGCATTAAAAGCAAAATGGCAGGGCGAAAAAGAATTGATAGAGAATGTGCAGAAACTGAAACTTTCTATTGAAGACCTGAAATTGCAGGCGAGCAATTATGAAAAACAAGGTGATTATGGCAAAGTAGCTGAGATCCGCTATGGCAAAGTTCAGGAAGCTGAAAAGGAATTGGTGGAACTGGAAAAACAATTGAGTGAAGCAAAAGAAAGTGGAAGCCAGTTAGTGAAAGAAGAGGTAGATAGTGAAGATATTGCCGATGTGATCAGCGCCTGGACAGGAATCCCGGTGAGCAAAATGCTGCAAAGCGATAAGGAAAAATTACTGAAGCTGGAAGACGAATTACACAAGCGTGTGGTGGGCCAGCATGAAGCAATCGAAAGTATTGCTGATGCTGTTCGCAGAAGCAGGGCTGGTTTGCAGGATTCCAGGAAACCAATAGGTTCTTTTATATTCCTTGGAACAACGGGTGTAGGTAAAACAGAGCTTGCGAAAGCACTGGCTGATTATCTTTTCAATAATGAAAATGCTATGACACGTATCGACATGAGCGAGTACCAGGAACGCCATGCAGTGAGCAGGTTGATTGGTGCGCCCCCGGGATATGTTGGTTATGATGAAGGCGGGCAATTGACCGAAGCGGTAAGAAGAAAACCATACAGTGTGGTGTTACTCGATGAGATTGAAAAAGCACACCCTGATGTATTCAATATACTGCTACAGGTGCTGGATGATGGAAGGTTAACCGATAATAAAGGCCGTACCGTGAATTTCAAGAACACGATAATCATTATGACCTCTAATATTGGATCGCATTTGATACAGGAACATTTTGAGAACCTGGATGAGTTCAATAAAGACGAAATTGTAGCGAAAGCAAAAAACGATGTTTATGAGCTCTTAAAAAAAACGATCCGTCCTGAATTCCTGAACCGTATTGATGAGGTAATTATGTTCGAGCCGTTGAGCAGGGAAGATGTGTCGAGAATTGTTCGCATACAGTTTGAAGATATAGCAAAACGATTACACGAACAGCAGATTACAATCAGTGCATCTGATGAGGCAATCGATTGGCTGGCGCAATTAGGATACGATCCGCAATTTGGTGCCCGTCCTGTAAAACGAATTATGCAGAAACAGGTGTTGAATGAATTATCAAAACAGATTCTTGCAGGTACTATCGACAAATCGAAACCAATTGTGCTGGATATGTTTGATAAACAGTTTGTATTCAGGAATTAATGTAGCCCGCTTTTTTTACCACATAGACACATAGAAAAATATTAGTGGGCTGAGTTAAGAAATAGGAGCTTCGCTTTACATGTAAATACTTATATGTAAAGCGAAGCTCCTGTATTTTTCTGTTTTTTAATCAATCAAAGCCTATGTGTCTATGTGGTTAAATTTGCAGCAGTGCGGGAAAATCGTAAATTTATCCTTCCGTAAAAAAATGACACGTAAAGCCATATTTGTATCAATAGATGGAATGACTGACCAATTGGGGCAAGCGCAGGTATTGCCTTACCTGGTTGGTCTTTCTGCTTCCGGCTTTTCCGTGGAAGTGGTGAGTGCAGAAAAAAAAGCCAATTTTGAAAAGAACTACGAGCAGGTAAACCTTATAATGGAAACTAATGCTATAGAATGGCATTACAATTTTTATGACAGCAGTGTGCCGCTCATATCACAACGCAGGAATTTCAAACGCCTCAAAAAACTTACAGAGGAGCGTATAGAAGCAAATAATGACAATGTTTTTTTGCATTGCAGGAGCTATTTACCTGGTCTGATAGGTTTGTATTATAAAAGGAAAGAAAATATTCCGTTTATATTTGATATGCGTGGTTTTTGGGCTGATGAGCGTATCGATGGAAGCATCTGGAGTCTGAAAAATCCCATTCACAAACAACTTTATAATTTCTTTAAGAAAAAAGAAAAGGAAATGTTGCTGGAAGCTGATGAGGTGGTTACCCTTACACATGCGGCCAGGTTGGAAATCAATACCTGGCAGCTGCCAAAGATTCCTTCCATTCATGTAATCCCTTGTTGTGCTGATGTAAAGCATTTTGTATTGCAAGACAAACACGCCATATCTGAATTACGAAAAAATTTGAAGATTGCCAGCGATCGTTTTGTTGTAGGTTATCTTGGTTCGCTAGGAACCTGGTACATGCAGCATGAGATGCTGGATTTTTTTGTTGAACTTCTAAAAACGAAGTCGAATGCCCTTTTCTTTTTTGTAACAAATGATAGAAAAGAAGATGTGCTGGCTGCCGCTGCAAAAAGAGGAATAGCAAAAGAAAATGTTTTGGTGAGAGCTGCATCG
>DASWXS010000612.1:0-3159 GCA_036405375.1 Bacteroidia bacterium | reverse complement strand
AACATGCGCCTGAAGCGCTCAGATGAGTATGTTGCAACAAAACCGGAAAATGAAGATTATACCTGGGACAAAACCATGGGGCTTATTAAATCAGACGGCAGCAAAATCATGCGTTACAACGACGAGCATAAAACCTGGGTTGAGCTTGGAGATCTTTCTGCTTTTGGAATCACTAAAATCACGCGTTTTGCTTTTAGTTCCAACGGAAAATGGTTGGCAGTGGTCAGCAATAAATAAATTTACTCTTCACTGTCTTTCATTACATCCAAAATCAGGTCCTGTTCAAAGCCACGTGAATAGGCATACTGGAGTAGCTTATATTTTCGCTTGATGGGATTTTTTTCCTGTAGTTCACGACTTTTTTTGGCAATAACCTGTTCCAGGGTTTTCATGTATTCATCTTCGTCAATCTCCTGCAAGGCTTTTTTAATGCAATAATCAGAAACTCTTTTTTGTTTAAGAGCGATTTTTATTTTTACCCTTCCCCATTTTTTGATTCTGAACTTTCCGCCTGTAAAAGCAATAGCGAATCGCTCTTCATTCAGGAAATTTTGAGTGATCAGGTCGGCAATAATACTTTCAACAGCTTCGGGCCATAAACCGTATTCATACAATTTATCGCGGGCTTCCTGCTGGCTTCTTTCCTGGTAGGCGCACCAGCTCTGAATCTTTAACAATGCGGCTTCCGGCGAATATTTTTTCTTTTTTTGCTCTTCCATTCAGAAGATGAAATTACAAAATTAAACGTAGATTCGTTTATCTTTACAATCCTATGGCACTAACTATTTTTTGGTTCAGGAGAGATCTGCGCTTGGATGATAATGCCGGTTTGTATCGTGCCTTATCACAAAACATGCAGGTACAACCTTTATTTATTTTCGATACAGATATCCTGGATAAGCTGGATAACAGGAAGGATAAGCGCGTAGATTATATACATAAGACGATCTCTAAATTGCATCTCGAATTGAATGAATTGGGTTTGAACATGTGGGTGGAGATCGGGAAACCATTGGAAGTGTATAAACAGCTATTAAAACAACACAATATTTCTGCAGTATATACCAACCACGACTATGAACCTGCTGCTATTGCAAGGGATAAGGATATAGAAGCACTTCTGAAGAAAAGCAAAATTGAATTCCGTTCATTTAAAGATCAATGTGTTTTCGAAAGAGATGAAGTAATGAAGGATGACGGAACACCGTATACTATTTTTACTCCTTACAGCAGAAAATGGAAGCAAAAGCTCAATGAGTTTTATACTTCATCTTACCCATGTAAAAAACACTATCTGAATTTCAATAAGGAAAAGAAAAAAGAAATTCCAACATTGGAGCAAATCGGATTTGAAATGACAGATATACGCATTGAGCCTCCTAAAGCAGATAAGGACCTGATCACTCACTATAAAGAGAATCGCGATTTTCCTTCATTGAAAGGCACATCCCGCCTGAGCATGCATTTACGTTTCGGTACTATCAGCATACGAAAACTGTTGCGCTGGGCATTGCCTTTGAACGAGCAATATGTGAATGAATTAATCTGGCGCGATTTCTATATGATGATCCTGTATCATTTTCCTCAGGTAGAGCACAAATGTTTTAAACCCGATTATGAGCATATAGAATGGCGCAATAATGAAAAGGAATTCGAGTGTTGGTGTAAAGGACAAACAGGTTACCCGATTGTGGATGCGGGCATGCGTGAATTGAATGCCACTGGTTTTATGCACAACAGGGTTCGAATGATAGTAGCCAGTTTTTTAACCAAACATTTACTTATTGATTATCGCTGGGGCGAAGCGTATTTTGCAGGGAAATTAAATGATTTTGATTTGTCGGCAAATTCAGGCGGCTGGCAATGGGCCGCTGGCTGCGGTTGTGATGCCGCTCCCTATTTCAGGGTATTCAATCCACACGAACAAACAAAAAAGTTTGATCCGGATTTTGCATACATACGGAAATGGGTTCCGGAATTTGAGGAGCTTTCGTACCCTGCACCCATAGTTGATCATAAGTTTGCAAGAGAACGGGCGTTGGCTGCGTATAAAAAAGCATTAGGCCAGGCAAGGGGAATCAGTTGAGAAGAAATAGCTAATCAGCGTTTTTCAGCGCACTATTGTCTTCATCCTTGTGTGAACGGTATCCCAGGAAAGCGCTGGAGAAATAGAGTTCCAGGCGAATCCCGTATACACTTTGTTCCTTATTGATGTCGGTGAAAAGAGTGAATCCAACGCCGACATCATATTTAAATTTATAAGTAAACTGAACTGCCGAATACAAACCCAAGGGACGTAATGATCGCGACTGGTAACTTGCATTAACAGAATCATACAATGGACGGTTAATGGTGGAGAATGATCCACCAAGGTAACCAGCCATATTGAATTTTTTCATCTCAAAGCGTTTTCCTATAGCTGCATGAACCTGTGCATGGTTCCAGTTGCCAAAACGATTACCCGCAAGAAAACCTCCTGCCTGAAAATAGATGTTCTTAATATGAAAGTTAAAATCGCCACCCAGGTTTAAATTGGTGTATTGAATGTATGTATTGTATTCGGTGCCGCCGCCTACAGTGATATAGTTATTAAAAACGCGGTATCGTTTCCCGTCATAGGTAATTTCTTTTTTTCCATCATATTCGCCTTTTGGCTGTGCGATGGCAAGCAAGGACATGAAAACAAAAACAAGGCTATAGAAATTCCTTAACATTACTGCGAAAATACTACAAATACATTAAAAACAGAAATGGAATAAAAACGGAAAGCAAGCAGTGTTATTGCGTGCCAGCCAGCACAATATAAAATTGATTATCTTCGTTTATAGTATATGAACCGAATAGCTAAAATAGTAATGGTCTTTCTCATAGTATTGACCATTGACCTGGGCGCTCAAACAGAAAGCGGGCAATTCTCTTTAGGGGTGAGAAATACAACGAGTCTCTTCACAGATGCAGGCTCTCCCGGAACAGGATTTGGCGGGCAATTCAGAATCCGGATGGGAAAACGTGTAAATACCGATTGGTTTGCGGATTATTTAACAACCGACCTGGATGGCTTAGGATATAGGAGGGATGGGCATATCGGTTGGTCTGTTTTATTTTACCTGGGCAAGGATCCGCTACGGCCCAAAAAGCTATCGCCATTTGTTGCGGCAG
>DASWXS010000611.1:0-2843 GCA_036405375.1 Bacteroidia bacterium | reverse complement strand
TGTTTTGCGTCAATCCCTTTTTAATTGCAACGTAAAGAAACTTTCTAATAAACTTTAAACTATTACTTGAACCGCCTTTTTTATTACCGAGTACTTCCCTCATGTATTCTTCATAATCCGCTAAAAATCTTTCGGTGATATCATTGAAATCTAGCTTAGGAGCAAATCTCTTCAGCTTGTTATTCTGTTCAATGTTCTTCTTGATTGTTTGCGAAGCCAGGTTACTCTTCTTTTTCTGAAGCTCAATTTCATTTTCAACAAATGAATAAAAGTCGTTCTCTTTCTGATCAATAACATTGTTGTGAAATTTATCCATAAACCATTTTATTGATAACGCTTCCGTGGCTGTTTTAGCTTCAAGTACAATGTTGCTTGCTCTTACAAAAAGTTTTAGAATCGTATCATTAAAGCTTTCCGCTAAAGGGTGCGATTTCTTTACCCTATTATTTTTAGCGTCGTAGTATTCCGGTTTACAGAAAATGCCCAGGGAGGTAAAATATTTCTTCCCATTAAAGTGGATCTGAAGGTAAAACGTACATGAACCATCCTTTTTAGGCTGATCTGTTCGGTAAATAATTTTAGGAAGATTTGCTGTTGTGTGCTTCATTATAGTGAAATTATAGTGAAGCAAAAGACTAAAAACACACTGATTTTGAAACTTTGTAAAATAAGGGACTCGGTAAAGTCCCTTATTTTACTCATGTTTCGAAGCAAACGTTAGTTACACTTAAGTAACTCTGAGGTCCCGACCAGATTTGAACTGGTGTAGAAGCTTTTGCAGAGCTCTGCCTAGCCGCTCGGCCACAGGACCTTGTTTATCCGCCAAAGCGGAGAGCAAAAATACTACTTTTCTGTGATATTGCAAGTGTTTTTTTGATTCTGTCCATAGTTAGTTAAACAATTGGGACATAAACAATTCTCATAATTTTGCCTCAAATATTGTAAAGTTTCGGTGCCCAGCTGCACATTTTCGCACCAACAACCTCTTGTTTCGTTAGTACAAGTAAAGCTTTCACCACATTTGGAACATTCTTTCTTCGCCATCTAACTCTCGATTTCTATACTAACCTTTTCGACATTACCGTTCATTGGCGGATTGAATTTTGTTACCCGTATTTTACAGGACTTCAGGTTTTTAAAGCGCTGAGTAACCTTGTCCATGATCCTTTGACCCACATGCTCGATCAATTTAGAGCGAATGGCCATTTCCGCCTTCACCATGTCATATACCTCTACATAATCAATGGTTTTGGTAAGGTCATCCAGCAAAGCTGCTTCCGAAAAATTGGTTTTCATATATACATCTACCTGGTACTCGCCCCCTATTCTGCCTTCTTCTTCCAGGCAACCATGATACGCGTAAACCTTTATCCCTTCAACTGATATTAAGTGCATTTGTTTGTTTTTATCTCAAAAAAAGACCCTATCCGCCAGGGCAGACAGGGTTTTTATATTTCTGCATTAGTTTATGAATTCACCAACAGCTTAAAGCCTTTTCCATGAATATTGATGATCTCCACTTTTTGATCGTCTTTCAGGTACTTACGCAATTTGGCAATATATACGTCCATGCTTCTTCCGTTGAAGTAGTTGTCGTCATGCCAGATAGTTTTTAATGCAAAGTTGCGATCCAGCACGTCGTTCATGTGCACACACAGTAAACGCAACAAACCCGATTCTTTGGTAGTCAGTTTTTGCTGAATGCCGTTGTGTTCGAGGATTTGTTTTTCGGTATTGAATTTATAGGAACCCAGCACATATTCAGTTTGTTCATTGCTCATAGAGATCTGCTTGTTGCTTCTGCGCAATACTGCCTGGATCCTTACCAGCAATTCTTCCATACTGAATGGTTTGGTCATATAATCATCTGCTCCTGCATTAAAGCCTTCAATGGTATCTTCTTTCATTGATTTGGCTGTTAAAAATATGATTGGAACATGCTTATTGCTAACGCGGATCTCTTTTGCAAGGGTGATACCATCTTTCACAGGCATCATCACATCTAACAGGATCAGGTCATAATCCTGCTTACAGAATAAATCATAGCCTTCTTTACCATCTTTTCCTAATTTGGTTTCATAACCTTTTGCGTCCAGGTATTCCTGTAGCAGCGTCCCCAAATGCGGATCATCTTCTACCAATAGTATTCTTAGTTTTTCTGTACTCATACTCTTGTTTTTTATGGTTAGTTATACGTCTATTTTAACAGGAAGATACACTTTAAATGTAGTTCCCTTATTTAATTCACTTTCTACTGAAATGGTTCCGCCATGCTTTTCCACAATTGCCTTTACGTAGCTCAGTCCAAGGCCAAAACCTTTAATGTTGTGGACATTCCCGGTAGGAATCCTGTAAAACTGATCAAAGATCCGTTTCAAATTGTCCTTGCTGATTCCCATTCCTGCATCTTTCACCGAAAATATTATGCCATTTGTTACATTTTCGGTTGTAATGGTGATTTCGGGTATTTCCTTCGAATATTTGATGGCGTTATCCATCAAATTAAACACAATATTAGTAATATGAACCTTATCTGCAAATATTTTCGGATCAGTGGCAAAAAATTTTGGAATTATTGTCCCTTTTCGCTGTTCTACCTGCAATTGAATGTTCTGAATAGCGAGGTTAATGATCTCATGCACATCTATTTCCACCACTTTCAGCTTAAAATCGCCTTTATCCAGGATAGCCGTTTGTAAAATGCTCTCTACCAGCACACTCAGTCGCTTATTCTCATCCTTGATCATTTTCACATAGCGTTCCACCTTATCAGGCGTTTTTATAACACTGGAATCATTTAAAAACTCGCTTGCCAACGAAATGGTGGATATCGGCGTTTTAAA
>DASWXS010000610.1:0-2675 GCA_036405375.1 Bacteroidia bacterium | reverse complement strand
GCAACAGAGAGAAAGCCAAAATTCTACTACCCGGGTTATACTGATCCGTATACTTCTGTTCCGTATGCAAAAACAAGCAAGATTGCATTTCCGGATGCTATGTTTGGTATAAAACTCTCTTACAAAAGAAAAAGCAAGGTTATCAAAACGAAAAAATTTTATGAAGACTATTTTGAAACCTGTATCTATTCCGTGTGCAAGGAGCCATCTCCGCAAAATCCTCCTTCATGGATGCTTAACCCGGTTGGTAGAGCTGTGTGGAATACCAAAAATGACGCTTTACCTGATGAGACCAAAGGATACAAAAAAGCGTTAAAAAAACAATACAGGAAACACGCTACGGACGAAAAATATCTTATTGAATATGTAGACGGAATGATTATCGACTACATTCAAACACATCTGCAGGATATAAGGTAATTCCATTATTTCTGTCTTTTTTTAAGAATCGATTTTACATCTTCGAAAGAAAAATTTTTCGCGTTAAGCAATATCAAATAGTGAAAGAACAGGTCGGCCGCTTCATTCAGAAATAATTCATCATTATTATCTTTTGCTTCAATCACCAATTCAACAGCTTCCTCACCTACTTTTTGGGCAATTTTATTGATGCCTTTCTTAACTAATGAAGAAACATAAGAGCTTTCCTGCGATGCTAACTTTCGTGAATTGATAATACTTTCCAGGTGTTTAATAAAAGGCGATTCGTTCTTTTCTCCAAAGCAGGTATCTGCTCCTGTGTGGCAAACAGGTCCCGCAGGCATCGCTTTGATTAGGATAGTATCTTCATCACAATCGATCAATGCTTCTTTGAAATAAAGAAAGTTTCCACTTTCTTCTCCTTTGGTCCAAAGCCGTTGTTTGCTCCTACTATAAAATGTTACTTTACCGCTTTGTTTGGTTTTAGCAAATGCTTCTTCATTCATAAAACCAAGCATCAGCACTTTATTGGTATTAACATCCTGTACAACAGCAGGAACAAGGCCATTGGCGTATTTCGAAAACTGTATCATAATCGTATAGGGATATTTTTACTTCTCAAAAAATTCTTAAGCTCCTTTATTTCTATTTCTTTAAAATGAAAAACACTTGCAGCCAATGCCGCATCTGCTTGACCAGAATCAAACACGTCAAAAAAATGTTCTTTTGAACCAGCACCGCCGCTTGCTATTACCGGGATAGAAACAGTAGTGGAAACAAAACGGGTAAGTTCATCTGCGAAGCCGTTCTTGGTTCCATCTGCATCCATGCTTGTGAGCAATAATTCGCCCGCACCTAAATCACAGCCAATTTTCGCCCATTCAGTTACATCCATACCGGTTTGTTGAGTTCCTCCATTCAAAAACACTTCCCATTTGCTTTCATTTACCTTCTTCGCATCAATTGCTACTGTTACACATTGTGATCCAAATTTTTTTGCCACATAAGTAATTAATTCAGGATTCCTAAAAGCGGCGCTGTTAATAGATATTTTATCTGCACCTGCGTTCAGCAACAAATCAACATCTTCAACAGATGAAATTCCACCGCCAACAGTAAAAGGAATATTACATTGCGCCGCTACACGTTTTACAAGTTCATGCAATGTTTTTCTTTTTTCATTTGTAGCACTGATATCCAGGAATACCAGCTCATCAGCCCCTTCCTCACAATAGCGCGAAGCAAGCTCAACGGGATCACCGGCATCAATTATATTTTCGAAATTTACGCCTTTCACCGTTCTGCCATTTTTAATATCCAGGCATGGAATAATCCGTTTAGCTAACATAATTCGAGATTTAATTTTTCTAATTCCTTCCAGCCTATTCTTCCCTCATAAATTGCCTTTCCGATAATAACTCCACTGCAACCTATTTCTTTTAGTTCTATAACATTCTCTATAGTTGCAATACCACCACTCGCGACGAGCTTTAAATTCGGGAAAACAGAGAGCATTTTCTCATACAAATCGAACGAAGGCCCCTGTAATAAACCATCTTTACTTATATCAGTACAAAAAACCGTATCAACTCCCTTTTGTAATTTTCCTCCTATAAACTCAAAAGCTGAAATTGTGGTTTGTTCCTGCCAGCCACTAATGGCTACACATTCATCTTTTACATCAACTCCCAGGAAGATCTTTTCAGCGCCATACTTATGTAACCACTGATCAAATAACGTAGGGTTCTTTACTGCTACACTTCCTATTGTTGCCAAAGCGGCTCCTGCATTATAAACATTTTCAATATCCTCATCGGTTTTTATTCCACCGCCAAAATCAATCTTCAACCTTGTTGCTTTCGCAATTTGTTCAAGCACAATAAGATTAAGCGGCTTCCCATTTTTCGCACCATCCAGATCTACCAGGTGTAATCTACGTATGCCGACAGCTTCCATTTGCAAAGCCATTTCCAATGGATCTTCATTATAAATTGTTTTCCTGGAATAATCGCCTTGTGTTAATCGCACGCATTTACCATCCATAAGATCGATGGCTGGTATCAGTTCAAATTTTTCTCTTTTCATAATTGCATAAAATTTTTCAGTACTTGTTCTCCTGCAATTCCTGATCGTTCAGGATGAAACTGCACTGCATAAAAATTATCCTTATTCATGGCAGAACAAAACGAATTACCATAACTTGTTGTTGCCGTTTCATACCCATTAGGTGGAACAAAATAGCTGTGTACAAAGTA
>DASWXS010000609.1:0-5984 GCA_036405375.1 Bacteroidia bacterium | reverse complement strand
TGTATACGAAGATCACGGAAAGCGATCCTAAGAAATGGAAAACACTTATCGCTCATCGTGATAATGTACTTATAGATAATTATGAATTCACTAAAGATTACCTGGTACTTTCTGAAAAAGAAAATGCCCAGGACAGGTTGCGCGTTATCAACCGTAAAACGAATGAATCGGTTTACATTGATCCGGGAATTCAGTATTACGGCATCAGTTTCTCTTTCGCTGATTATGATTACTTCAAATCAAATGAAATTGAAATGACTTATGCAAACATGGTAACTCCTTCTCAAACTTATTCTTATAACCTCGCAACCGGCGAAAAGAAGTTTATTACCCAGGATACTATTTTAGGAAATTTCTCACCGTCTAATTATGAAACTACCCGTATTTATGCACCTGCACGTGATGGTAAGCAGGTGCCGATCACGCTTGTGTATAAGAAAGGTTTAAAGCTCGACGGGAATAAT
The DNA here is from genome assembly GCA_036405375.1 of Bacteroidia bacterium. GTDB lineage: Bacteria > Bacteroidota > Bacteroidia > B-17B0 > Aurantibacillaceae > JADJDM01. The sequence continues at coordinate 5,520 of DASWXS010000609.1, read as the reverse complement.
CCGTGTTTCCTATACTCTTATGGTTCGTATGGTGCACCCAACAGTATTGGATTCAGCAGTTCGGAGCTAAGTTATCTTGATCGGGGCTTTGTTTGTGCAACTGCTCATATCCGCGGTAGCAATGATATGGGAATGCAGTGGTATGAAGATGGAAAGATGATGAACAAAAAAAATACTTTCTACGACTTTATTGATTGTGCAGAGTACCTCATTAAGCAAGGTTATACCAATAAAAACAAACTGGCTGTTAATGGAGGAAGCGCCGGAGGTTTATTGATGGGAGCTGTTACCAATATGCGTCCCGATCTGTTCAAATGTGTTGTTGCCGATGTTCCCTTTGTGGATGTGATCAACACCATGCTGGACGAAACACTTCCCTTAACCACATTTGAATTTGAAGAATGGGGAAATCCTAAAAAGAAAGAAGAATATAAATACATTCGTACTTACTCTCCATACGAAAATGTAGAGAAGAAAAATTATCCCGATATGCTGGTTACATCAGGATATAACGATTCGCAGGTAGCCTACTGGGAACCGGCAAAATGGGTTTCAAAGATCCGCGAATTAAAAACAGACTCCAATCTTCTCCTGTTTAAAACCAATATGGATGCAGGTCATGGCGGAGCATCGGGAAGGTACAATGGTTATAAAGATGCGGCTTTCCGGATCACATTTATTATGAGAAGTCTTGGTGTGAAAGAAGAATATATTACTGTAAAAGGAAAGATAGTTGATGAATACGGTGCAGAAATTCCTTTTGTTAATGTATACATTGAAGGAACAACCAATGGTACCAATGCAAATGCAGACGGGGAGTTTGTGCTAACAGTGAAGCAGGGAGCGAACCTGAACCTCGTATTTCAAACCTTAGGATATAAAACGCATAAAGAAAAACTGGATCTCAATACACAAATCTCTGAGCTGAAAATAAAAATGAAATCAGAGAATATCCAGATCCAGGAAGTAGTGATCAAAGCCAATGCGAAAGATCCGGCTTATGCAATTATTAAGGAAGCAATAAAACGAAGAAAGGACAACCAGGAAAATGTAAAATCATATTCCGCCGATATCTATATGAAATCAAACGTAAAGATGCTGGAGATACCTAAAAAGCTACCTTTTTTTATTAATAAAAAAGACATTCCTGATTCAAACGACCTGGGCATCATTTACCTTTCAGAATCTGTTGCACGTTATTACTATCAACGGCCTGACAAGAAAAAAGAAGAAATGCTGGCTTCTAAAGTTGCAGGAACAAAAACCGGATTCAGCTGGAACAGGGTAGAAGATGTGTTTGTAAATTTTTATGATGCGTCGGTAAATGTTGGTTTTTATTCGGAACGACCTTTCGTTTCGCCTATTGCCAATGGAGCTCTGCTAAGCTATAAATACAAGTACCTGGGAACTTTTTATGAAGGAAACAAACCAATCCACAAGATCAAAGTAATTCCGCGCCGTAAAGGAGACCCGTTATTTAATGGAGAAATATACATCAGCGAAGAGAATTACCAGATCTACTCAGCAGATTTCTATATTACTAAAGACGCGCAGATAGAATTTGCAGATACGGTTCACATCAAACAGGAAATGGTGAAAGTAAACGATAGTATCTACATGCCTGTGTTAATGCAGATCTACAGTCATTTTAAAATATTTGGATTTGCAGCAAAAGACATGAGCACAGCTTCCATTTCCAATTATACACTCAATAAACCTTTCCCTAAAAAATTCTTTGGCAATGAGGTGTTTAAGATCGATGAGAATGCCAATAAAAAGGATACCAGCTTCTGGTCAGGAACCCGGCCTTCCATTTTAAGCGAAGAAGAAAGTAAGCATTATACCAAAAGCGATAGTGTGTTGCAGAAAATGGAAACGAAAGAATACAAAGACTCTGTAGCAAAGGCTTCGCGTAAACCTAATTTTGGTATTGATGGTTTCAGTATGAGCAATCGGGAGACGGGTGTTAGCATACGCTCCAATGGACTGTTCGATTATGTGAATTATAATACAGTGGAAGGAACACGCTTCAGGTTGTTGTTTGTGTATAATAAACGAAACAAAGAAACAAGGCAGCTTACCAATATGAGCGCTTCTGTAAGGTACGGCCTGGATAGCAAACAATTATTCGGTGGCATTGGTGCCTATCGTTTGTTTAAGCCTAAAACCAGTCAAAGCATTGTTGTAAAAGCGGGACGTTTTATCAGGCAGTATAACGAGCATCAGCCTATAGGAGATTTTATAAATGCGGGTTATACTTTGTTTGACAAAAGTAATTTTCAGAAGCTCTATGCAAAGTATGCGTTGGAAATGGACTACAACCATGAACTGGTAAACGGATTGTTCAGTAATGTAGGTGTTCAATATAACATTCGCGAAGCATTGGTAAATAACAGCTATTATTATTGGTTTGGGAAGAGTGACAAACATTTCACTACCAACGATCCTTTGAATCCGAACAAATATGCAGAAGTACCAGCCTTCGCAACGCATGAGATGATACAGGTAAAAGTAGGCGTTAAATGGATCCCTTTTGCGAAGTATGAAACCTATCCAACATTCAAACGCATGCTCGATACCAAATGGCCGGAGTTTTCTTTTGCATATAAAAAAGGGATTGCGGTTAAAAATGCTTCGTTCAATTATGATTACATAGAGGCAGGCATGGGTAAAGATATTGAGCTGAGAGCGCTCGGAGAATTATCGTTTGATGTGCAGGCCGGAATGTTCTTCAATAATAAGAATATGAATTTTATAGATTACAAACATTTTAGTGGTAATCAAACCCTGTTCCTGATGAATAAAGATAATTCGGATGTGCCGGGCATCAGTACACGAACCGGTATCAGTGAGTTCCACGCTTTGGATTATTATAAATACAGTACCAGCGATAAATACATTGAGATCCATGCTTCACATAATTTTCGCGGATTCTTTATTGGGAAAATTCCATTATTACGCAAAACAAAGATCTATGAAGTAGCAGGAATAAATTCATTGATTACACCAACAACCAATTATACAGAGGTGTTTATTGGAGCCGACAAACTCTTTAAATTCTTCCGTTTTGATGTAGGAACCAATATACAGAACCTGGGCGCTAAAAAACTGGATCTTTTTTACAGGTTTGGTTTCAGGTTGAGCTTCTTTTAGTATTTTGCTTCAATATTCTTTTAATTAATATTTTTATAATCAATTAGTTATAATTAATTTTGTGTAAAAATTGTCAATGTAATGACTATTTTTATATTAATTTTGTCAATGTAATGACCAAATTTACATTAATTTTGTCAATGTAATGACTAAATTACTATATTTGTATTATGGATATAGTGCGTTTACAAGTAGATGATTTAATGAAAAGTTTAAAGCCTCAAAAGGTTGTTTTGCTTTTGGGCGCACGCCGTGTGGGCAAGTCAGTGCTATTGGAAATGCTGTTGAAAAACTACAAACGCCCCTATCTTTTTCTTAACGGGGAAGATGAAGATACCCATCAATTATTGGCTGCCCGAACCACTGCCAATTATCAGCGTGTATTAGGCGGAAATGATCTGCTGGTAATTGATGAAGCACAAAATATCCCTGATGTAGGAAAAAAACTTAAATTGATGGTAGATACCATTAAAGGTTTAAAAGTACTGGTAACCGGTTCATCTGCATTTGATCTGTTAAATGTATCAGGGGAACCGTTAACGGGAAGAAGCACTACTTTTCATTTGTTCCCGATATGGCAGGGAGAATTAAAAGAAAATGCACTGCAAACAAAACAACATTTGGAAGAACGACTTATTTACGGTTCTTACCCGGAGTTGTGGCATCTGAGTTCATTGGATGATAAAAAAAGGTATTTATCTGATCTTACCAACTCCTATTTGCTGAAAGATATATTAGTGCTGGACGGATTAAGAAACGCTTCCATAATTTATAGCTTACTAAAAATGGTAGCATATCAAATTGGAAAAGAAGTGTCGTACAATGAAATTGGAAATGCTTTAGGAATTAGCAAAAATACAGTGGAAAAATACCTGAACCTGCTCACTAAAGTATTTGTATTATACAAAGTATCGGCATACAGTAATAATCTGCGAAAGGAAATCAGTAAAAGTCAAAGGTGGTATTTTATTGATAATGGTATACGCAATGCGATTATAAATGATTTCACCCCGATGGCTCTACGGCGCGATGATGACAGAGGTATGCTATGGGAAAATTATGTGTTCATGGAAAGAGTAAAAAGGAATGAAATTCTTAAGAAGAAACCCGATTACTATTTTTGGCGAACTTATGACCAACAGGAAATTGATTTGCTGGAATATCAAAACAGGAAGTTGAGCGCGTTTGAATTTAAGTATAGTTCAAAAAAAATCCCTAAGAAACCGGTAGCTTTTGGTAAAGCATATCCCGATGCAGGTTTTGAAGTGGTAAATGATAAAACCTATCTGGATTTTATTATGTAGTTTTGATTAAGGAAGCGGCAGTTAATAAACGGATCGGTTTTATAGGTTTAGCTCAATAAAGTTTTTTATTAACTTTGTATTATGTTAAGAGTTTTGTTGCCCCTGGTGCTTTCCGCCATTTTTTTTGGATGGCTTATGTATCACCTATTCATCAAAAAAGATCTAAAGAATCATTGGAATGAAGTATTCGGTGGTTTTTTCTTTATGGCTGTCTGGGGACTTATCTATTATGGTCTTTCTGCATAGTGCGAAGCTAATTTTATAGCCTTCACAAACTTACTTTGCATCAGAGTTTCTAATTTCTTTTAGTATATTTACTTCCAATCCTTATGACAAGAACTGGCGTATTCATATTTGTACTTTGCCTGTTTACCGGTATTTCATTTGGACAAAACAAGGAAATAGATTCTCTTTACCGGCTGCTTGCAGATACTAAGGTCGATACAACAAAAATTAAATTGCTTAATCTCATTTCCTGGGAATTGGCGCATGCAGGAAAGCATATACGTGCTATTGAAACAGCTACAGAAGCCAAAGATCTCAGCGAAAAAATAGATTATCAAAGTGGCTTGAGTTCATCCTACAGCAAGCTCGGAAATGTTTATTATTCTCAATCCAATTATTCCCGTGCACTTGATTATCATCTTAAATCATTAAAAATAGCGGAAGCTATTGGTGATAAAAATCAAATGGGTGTTGCTTACAACAACCTGGGTAATGTATATTCGGAGCAGGGCGACAATAAAAAAGTGCTAGAGTATTATGAGAAAGATCTTAAGATCTGCCAGGAGCTCAACGATAAAGCAGGAGTCGCCATAACCTACAGTAATATTGGAATTGTATATGATGAATTGGGCGATTTTCAGAAATCCCTGGAATACCAGTTGAAAGCCTTGAAGATCAGGCAGGAATTGGGTGATATGGAAGGTATAGGAATGACTTACCTGAACATGGGCTCCGTTTATGAAGATCTGAAAGATTATGAGCAGGCAATGAATTACTCCTTGAAAGCGCTCCCTCTTCTTAAAGAGTTTGGAACAAGATCGGATATAGGAATTGTATA
>DASWXS010000608.1:0-3243 GCA_036405375.1 Bacteroidia bacterium | reverse complement strand
AACCTCCTGAGAGCCTGTCATAACCTTTCTTCAGGTCACCTTTTAATTGAGGCAAACTTTTACCAATATCATAAATATTTATTTTATGCTGCATATAACCTGCTCCAACCATTACCAAGGGACCAGAGTTTTTGTTTGCATTTGCGAATGGAAGTATTTTACCTCCTTTAAGATAAATATTCAACCCTCTTTCATTTATTCTCAGCCTGCCTGGTGCTCCGTCATTGGCAGTTATCGATCCTTCATCAGTTTGCAATGAAGAGAGCGAATTTTCTTTCACCTTTTTTCCAAAAAAATAACTCCCTTCTATTCCAAAGATCCAGTTCTTTTTTGTTTTGATCATGAACGGTATTCCAACACTCATCGTATTGCCATACCTTTTCTGAAGATCACCGGCTGCCAATTGCCCCGATAAATGAAGACCGGTCATTGGAATAAACAGGCTGGAATCTTTCAGATTCTGCGATTTGCCAGGCAATACCAAATTTACCAATACCAATAATGCAATTACTTTCGTCCACTTCATGGCTCAAATATAGTGTTTTTGTCAATTAATTTTTTTAGGTTTGTAAGGTCTGATATTCCATCCTGACGAAAGTAAAACTTTGTCTGGATGGACCTTGACAAAGCCCTGCTTTCGTCAACCCATTGGGCATAATATGGGTCCAACGAATACAGGCGTTTATTATTGTGTTTCCGTTTTTAATATTTACCAAAAAGAAAGCAAGAAATGCCTGAAGCGATCATTAAAAGTGAAGGAAAAGTGAGCAACGAAATCTCTAACGACATATTAAAAAAAGCATTCGGCCTCATGTGCACTGCAAAAAGCATGACCGAATTGTACGAAGCTAACAAAGAAGTAACAGCCAAATATGTACACGCTACATCGCGCGGGCATGAGGCTATACAGATTGCCCTTGGTTTGCAACTTTTGCCCCAGGATTACCTGAGCGCATATTACCGCGATGATAGTATTCTCTTATCTATAGGAATGCAGCCATACGAATTAATGTTGCAGCTATTGGCAAAAAGAGACGACCCATTTTCAGGCGGGAGAACGTACTATTCACATCCTTCATTAAGAAGAGATGATATGCCAAAGATTCCGCACCAAAGCAGCGCTACAGGCATGCAGGCTATTCCTACTACCGGCGTAGCTATGGGATTACAATACCTGGAACAGAACGGAATGCAGAAAGATTTTGAAGGAAAAAACCCGATCGCTGTTTGTTCATTAGGTGATGCATGTATTACAGAAGGTGAAGTTTCTGAAGCATTTCAAATGGCAGTGCTGAAAAAACTTCCTATTCTTTATTTGGTGCAGGACAATGAATGGGACATTTCTGCACATGCGAAAGAAATTCGTGCACAGGATGCAACCGAATATGCAAGAGGTTTTAAAGGCCTTGAAACACGTACTATTGACGGAACTGATTTCATTAAATCATACAATACATTAAAAGACGTTATAGAGATCATTCGTAAAGAACGCAGGCCCTTTTTGGTTCATGCTAAAGTTCCTTTATTGAATCATCATACATCTGGCGTTCGTAAAGAATGGTACCGCGACGACCTGGAAGAAGCCGCAAAAAAAGATCCGTATCCGCGTTTAAAAAATCAATTGATTATTGCTGGTGTTGGTGCATTGGAATTAAAAGAACTGGAAGAGAACGCAAAAAAAACAGTTGAAGCGGATTATCAAAAAGCATTAGTAGCAGAAGATCCTAAACCGGAAGATGTTTTATTGCACGACTTCGCTCCTACTCCTATCACTGAAGAAAAAGGAGAACGTTCTCCATCAGGCAAACAGGCAACAGTGATGGTTGACTCCGCACTATTCGCTATTCGCGAATTGATGCAAAAACATCCCGAAGCATTGTTATATGGCCAGGATGTTGGTGCACGTTTAGGTGGTGTATTCAGGGAAGCTGCTACACTTGCTCAACAATTCGGAAATCACAGAGTATTCAACACGCCAATACAGGAAGCATTTATCATCGGTTCAACTGTTGGTATGAGCGCTGTTGGATTAAAACCAATTGTAGAAGTTCAGTTTGCCGATTATATCTGGCCGGGCTTGAATCAATTGTTTACAGAAGTTGCACGTTCTTGCTATTTATCGAACGGAAAATGGCCGGTGAGCTGTATCTTGCGTGTACCAATTGGTGCGTACGGTAGCGGTGGACCATATCACAGTTCGAGTGTGGAGAGTGTGGTAACCAATATTCGTGGTATTAAAGTTTGTTACCCTTCAACAGGTGCTGACTTGAAAGGTTTAATGAAAGCTGCTTACTACGATCCGAATCCCGTATTGATGCTGGAGCATAAAGGATTATACTGGAGTAAGATCAAAGGAACTGAAGAAGCAAAAACGATTGAACCGGATGAGGATTATGTTGTTCCTATCGGGAAAGCACGTATAGCGCAGGAAGCAGATGCAGCTCACATTACAGCTGGAAAATCTATTTCTGTGGTCACTTATGGAATGGGCGTTTACTGGGCTAAGAATGCAAGTAAAAAATTCCCGGGACAAGTAGAGATCATTGACTTACGTACACTTTCTCCTATTGATGAAGAAGCGATTTTTACATCAGCTAAAAAACACGGGAAAGTATTAGTGCTTACCGAAGAACCACGTATTGCAGGTTTCGCGAATACCATTGCCTCATTGATCCAGATGAACTGCTTCGAAGAACTGGATGCTCCTGTAAAAGTTCTAGGTGCTGAAAACATGCCAGCCATTGCATTGAATTCAACCCTGGAAAAAGCGATGTTACCGAATGTAGAAAAAACGGAAGCTGCTATTGAAGAGCTGATGAAGTATTGATCTATAACAATTGCGCCTATCCAACTAAATTTGCAAGATAGGCGATATAAAACTGCTTGTATATGGTAGTTATGCGGTATTTATGACAGACGAACAAACGAGAGACATAAACCGACTGAAGGTCATTTGGAAAAAGAAAAATTTCGGCATAGAGTTCGAAGAATTTCTTAAATGGCATGCTGACCAAGAAAAGGAGTGCTTCTATTGTGGAATAACTGAAGAAAAAATAAGCGAATTGTTAAATAGCAATAAGCTATTCACAAAAAGACTCAAAACTCGTGGTAGACGGTTGGAGTTTGAAAGACTAAGTTCAGAAGAACATTATTCAAATATTGATAACTTAAAACTGTGCTGTTATTGGTGTAACAATGCTAAAACAGACACTTTTACAGTTGATGAATTCAAATTAATTGGCG
>DASWXS010000607.1:0-2443 GCA_036405375.1 Bacteroidia bacterium | reverse complement strand
TTTCGGTTTCGCATATTTTTGACCTGGTGAAAAGTTTAACCCCTTCTGAAAAGGGTTATGTAAAAAAATACTTCAACAGCAACTCCAAAAAGCAAAGTAATTTTATTGAGCTGATCGATTATGTTGACGGTTTTTCATCCGCTATAGAACTCCATGCAGCTGCTTCTGACACATCAGGAAAACTGTTGATTCTTGCTGAAGATTTTTTCGCGGCACTTCTTACTGCATTGGAAAAATATCACGCTTCTACTAAAAAGGATGTGCGCAGAATGCTGAATAATATAGAGATCCTGACCGAAAAAAATCTGCATGCACAGGCCGAGAAGATCATTTCAAAAGCTAAAAACCTTTCTGAAAAAATCAAAGATTATCACTTGTATGCGGAAATAAGTGATTGGGAAGTAGCCTTGCTGGGGCAAAAGCCTCCTACCGAAAAACAGCTGAAAGAGTTCCAGACTATTTTCGAAAAACTGGTAGAAAATATGGAAAAGGATGAACTATATAAAGTAAATGCTTAATTTAGTGTCATTCCTCAACGCAACCTTTCTTTGATGAAAAAAATTACTTTACTGCTTCTTCTTTTTGTTTGTATGACTGGAACTGCACAACAAACAAATCGTTATACTCAATACACTTTAAACAACATTGGAATGAATCCTGCCTATGCCGGATCTTATCAGAATAAAGTTGAATTTATGCTGGGAAGACGCAACCAATGGTACGGATTCAAAGGTGCACCTGTTACTACTTTCCTGAGCGTTAATTATGGATATCGTGCCAATTACTCTTACAAAGGCTGGCATGGTTTCTCGGGGTATGTAGAAGAAGACAAGGTATCTGCGATTACTCAAAAGTCGGCGTACCTGGGTTATGCATATCATGTACGCCTTTTCACAGGAATCAATATGGGTTTTGGATTAATGGCCGGCATAAAAACATACGGCTTATCAAGTAGTGTATACAGTAACTTTGATCCGGCATTCCAGTATACGAAGGCGGTTGTTCGCAGCTATCCTGATTTTATTCCCGGCTTCAGAATGTACTCAAAAAAAATGTTTTTAGATGTTAGCGTAAGGCAATTGTACCCAAGCAGGATGGAGGAAGGGAGCAAGCGCATCGGTACCCGTGATTCAAAGTTACAGCCACATTATTATGTAACATACGGGAGAAGGATTTTTTCGGGATACAGCGATTTTTTATTTGTTCCTTCTGTTCATTTTCAATCCTCATTGTTAAGCCTTCCGCAGGTTGATTTGAATTGTATGGCGTATTACCATAAGCGTGTTGGTGTGGGAATAAATTACAGGGTGAACAATTCCATCTCCGGTATTTTCCAGGTGAATGTTACAAAAAATATTGTTGCTGGTTTTGCATACGATTATACCACCACTAAATTCAGGCAGGCAGCAGCAAACTCATATGAGTTTATGATAGGAGTTTCTCCGGTAATGCTGGGAGATGAAAAACCCAACCGGAACCGTGTTGCCAATTGCCCTACCTTCGACTTTTAAGTTTAGGATTGAATCGCTTGCGGCCCTATTGTACAAAACCTTTCAAAGAATTACTCCACCAACACCACCCGCTTAGCTAAATTAATAGTGCTTCCTTTTATTCGTACCATATACATTCCTTTAGGTAAGTTAGCTATATCCAGTTGCGTTGTATTTTTAAAAGCTTGCTCCAATACCAGTTTACCATTTATATCCAACAGCTGCAGGTATAAACTTTCTGATGTATTTACAGTAATACTTAGTTTATCGGAGCAAGGATTAGGGTTTAGTGTAAACTCATTTTCCTGATCATTAATATGATCTTCTAAACCAATAAAATTACAAACCCCGATTACCTGGTTAAAGTTTTCGGTGAAGCAAATCAACTCTATATCTCCATATCGCTTAAGTGCCTGAACATGAGCTGGGGATATCCAAGGACCATAATTAGGATCTCCAATACCTCTTACCCATTCTATAATAATATGTTCAGGGAATTGCGCCCCGTGAATTTCATTAAAAACAATGCGGTTGCGCCAGGTCCCGCCATATAAAACAGAGTCTACATAATTTACTTTTATATATCTGTATACGAAATAGTTTATCGTTACATCATATGTCGCGAACAAAAAACTATCGCCTGCCGCCAGGTTAAAATCGTATTGTAATGCCTGGTTATTAAAGTTTGTCCCAAAATAAACCTTGTTTGAATCCTCCAAACAATATCCATAAAAAGTAAAAGCGGCTGCATTTATTGGTTGTACAGGAGTATTTGTATATCCTTTCCTATAAATTTTTTGATAGAGTTTCCCGTTATAAATAGTATCACCTTGTACTTTAAAATAGTCATTTGACTGATACATTCCAGTCGGTTGAGGATATTCCCGATAAACATGCCAATAACAAGTGTCTTCAAAAAACTTAGGGTTGTTTTGTGCCAATACATTGCCAGT
>DASWXS010000606.1:0-9633 GCA_036405375.1 Bacteroidia bacterium | reverse complement strand
AATACACAGTATATGATGATTGGTTTGCTGGAGGCCCCGGTACTTGCATTTGTATTGGCATACCTGGTACGTTACTTCAATACCGACGACGAGGATAACGTTGGATATGTGTTCAACCAGAACGAGAACATGCCAGCTTATATGTTTATGAGCGTGGTTGTAGCTTTATTTATTGGTTTAACCGTTTCTGCAGAAGAAATTATTAAAGACCGGAAAATTCTCAAACGCGAGTCGTTCCTTAACCTGAGTCGTTTCAGTTACCTGGTATCCAAGATCGGGATCATGTTCACGCTTTCGGCTGTACAAACGATTCTTTATGTATTGGTTGGTAACTATGTAATGGGCATTAAAGGCATGTGGGGCGACTACTGGCTGGTTCTGTTCACTACTTCCTGCTTTGCGAATATGCTGGGATTAAATATCTCTGCAAGTTTCAACAGCGCGGTTACTATTTATATCTTAATTCCATTCCTGATCATTCCTCAATTATTATTAAGTGGTGTGATCGTGAAGTTTGATAAATTGAACCCTGTTTTTGCAACACAGGGCAGCGTTCCGCTTGTAGGTGAAATGATGACTTCGCGCTGGGCATACGAAGCCCTGGCAGTGAACCAATTCAAGAACAACGCATCGTTTAAGCCTTTCTATAAATTCGAAAAAGCCATTTCCGAAGCAAATTACAAACGTAATTACTGGAAAGATGAAATTGAGAAAAAACTTTCTAAAATTGAGAAGGAAATAGATGATGCTACTAAAAAGAAAGAACTGGAAGCGGATGTGCTATTGGTAAAAAATGAAATTGAGAAAGAAGGTAAACTTCATCCGAAGCTGAAATACAAGTACCTGGATAAGATCACCAATTCCATTACGAAAGGTGAAGTAAACAGCATCAAGAATTACCTGAACAGCACCTATAAAGACTATTACCTGGCTGTAGATAAAAAAGCACGTAAGGCTAAGGACGAATTGTCGCTGAAATTGAATTCTACTCCTGAAAAGAAAGAAGAATTCATTAAAAAGCAACAGGATTACCAGAACGAAGCTCTTGAACAGGCATTGAAAAACAAAAATGATCTTGGGCCTGCCTGTCTTGAAAAAGACGGACAATTGATCCAGCGTACTGATCCTGTTTATTTGTACCCGACAAATAACTATGGAGGCGCACATTTTTATGCTCCAAAGAAGAAACTGTTTGGCAAGTACTTTGAGACTTTCTGGTTCAATATTTCGGTGATCTGGTTAATGTCTATAACATTAATGATCACTTTGTATTTTGACGTGTTGAAAAGATTGCTTGATCTTCTTGGGTCTTTAACGGAGAAACTTCCGTTTAAAAAGAAAAAACGTTAAAACAAGAAGGCTATCTCCTTCGACAAGCTCAGGATGGATAGCCTTTTTTATTGTTCCCTGCTTTCTTCAAAGCCCCAATCTACATGTAAGTTGGGTAATTTTGTAGCAGCTACCGCCATTTCATCGCACCTATTATTTTCTACGTTGCTTGCATGACCTTTCACCCAAACGAATTTTACTTTATGCTTTTTCATTGCAGGTATTAAACGTTTCCATAAGTCAACGTTTTTCACTTTAGTCCAGCCGCGTCTTATCCAGCCTCCGATCCAGTTCTTTTCAATTGCATCCACTACATATTTGGAATCGGAAAATACTACCACATCCGCATTTTCTTTCTTAATACTTTCAAGTGCCACAATTACACTCAGCAATTCCATGCGGTTATTCGTAGTTTTCCTGAATCCCTCATACATTTCCTTGCGATGAGGCCCTGCAAGCATTACAATACCATAGCCACCGGGACCGGGGTTACCGCTGCAGGCACCATCTGTGTAAATATGTATCTGCATAAAATTTAAATCCCGGAATTGGTTCTGAAGATCTTAACAGCGATTGCCAAAAGAATGATCCCAAAGACTTTTCTCAGAATGGAAATCCCTCCTACTCCCAAGATACGTTCGATGTGTTTCATGGTTTTTAAAACAACATATACAATTCCTACATTCACCACAATACCAATAAGAATAGAAGTCATGCTGTATTGCGCGCGCATGGAAAGAAGTGTTGTAAGCGTACCTGTTCCGGCAATCAAAGGGAAAGCCAGAGGAACAACAGAAGCTGTTGCGGGCATTTCATCTTTATACAAACGAATACCAAGGATCATTTCAAGTGCAATAAAAAAGATAACGAAAGAACCTGCTATAGCGAAGTCTTTTGTTGTTAAACCAATTAATTGTAATACAGATTCACCTGCAAAAAGAAATACAACCATGATTCCCAAAGAAACCAAAGACGCTTTCATTGCATTGATCTCTCCTGCCTGCTGGCGAAGGTTAATGATTACCGGAATAGAGCCAACCACATCAATAACAGCAAAAAGAACCATTGTTACGGTGGCAATTTCCCTTATGTCAAATGTAAAATCCATACCTATTGATTTAAAATTTATTACAGCATCCAGATGGCTTCCGAAAGCTCTCCTGCTGCTTTTTTATTATTCAAACGTTGTGCAAGTTCTAAGCCTTTGTAATAAACTTCAAGCGCCGTACTTTCATTCCCTGACTCTTCATGCAATTTACCTAACTTATAATATGCTCCGAGGTAATCTGCATTCCGTTTCAACAAGTCATTCAACTGCGCAATTGCTTCGCTCCTTTTTCCTGTCGCTTCCAGCTCCACTGCCAGTGCATAGTTCAGAAAATCGTCTGCCGGTTCTTTTTCCAGCATTTCCCTGATCTGTTTCAGCCTTGGCGTTTCCTCCATTATAGTTATAGTGCAGAAGTGAACTGGTTCACAAAACGTATATCGTTCTCAAAGAACAAACGAAGATCTTTCACCTGGTACTTGAGCATCGTAATACGTTCTATACCCATTCCAAAAGCAAAGCCTGTGTACTTTGAACTATCAATCTTACAGTTTTCCAATACCTGCGGATCAACCATTCCGCAACCCAAAATCTCTACCCAGCCACTGTATTTACAAACATTGCAGCCAGCTCCTTTACACAAAGTACATGAAATATCCATCTCAGCACTAGGCTCTGTGAATGGGAAGTAGCTTGGACGTAAACGGATCTTGGTATCTTCTCCGAACATCTCTTTTGCAAAATATAAAAGTGTTTGCTTCAAATCTGCAAACGACACATTGGTATCAATATACAAACCTTCCACCTGGTGAAACTGGCAATGTGCGCGGGCGCTGATAGCCTCGTTACGATATACACGACCCGGTGAAATGGTACGGATAGGAGGTTTTTGATTCTCCATAATATGCACCTGAACCGAAGAGGTTTGTGTGCGTAATACCATATCAGGATTAGTCTCTACGTAGAAAGTATCCTGCATATCACGCGCAGGATGATTTTCAGGCGTGTTTAATGCGGTAAAGTTATGCCAGTCATCTTCGATCTCACGACCATCAGAAACCGTAAAACCGATGCGTGCGAAAATATCAATAATCTGTTTTTTTACAATAGAGATTGGATGGCGTGAACCTAACGCAATATAAGGTTCGCCCGGAACTGTAAGGTCAAGGTTGGAAGCTGCGCCTGTATCCTGGTTTTCGAACTTTTCTTTCAGGGCATTGATCTTATCCTGTGCCTTTGTTTTCAGCTCGTTCAGTTTCTGGCCCATTTCACGTTTCAGCTCAGGAGCAACCGTTTTAAAATCATCGAACAAAGTAGTGATCTCACCTTTTTTGCTTAACCATTTTATACGGTACTCTTCCAACTGCTCTTTGCTGTCAGTCGCAAATACTTCAACATCTTCCAGTAATTTTTCTATTTTATCACGCATAGGGACAAAATTAAGGATTTTACGTGATTTTAGAAGGTTTTTTTGACGCTGATTCCACAGATTTTATTGATGACTACTTCTGTGTGATTTCACATATAAAACAATATTTGCGGCATCTGTGCAATCTGTGTCTTTGCTTTCTTAAACTATTTGATCTCCTGCAACAAATTATGCAGCTCCAATTGATGTTCCAGCCATTCTTCAGCTGTTTTACGCGATTGAAATACACGTTGTGGACATTGCCTGTTTAAGATCCTGACCATAAAATTTCCAAGCAGCCGGGTAGCCAGGTCGTTTACAACAATGGCTTGTGCAATACAGCTTTTATACCGGTCGGGATGTTTGGAATCTTCACGCGCTTCTTTTGTTATGGAAACTGCCGGAGCGGTAATAACCAGGGACACATACTTTTTGTCCTGCATAAAATCCATTACCACTTTATGATTTTCCCTTGCATCTTCTGTACTAACAGTGATATCAGCATCCAGTTCAGATACCAGGATCTTTCCATTATAGTAGATCCTCGCTGTTCGGGTTTTAGCTTCCATGAAAATCATCCCGATAAATTTAAGAATGTTTTCCGTTATAGCTAACTATTCTCAGAGATTTTATACCTCAATAGTATTCCCGCAATCAAAATGACCTCGCGGACACTGCTTATAACCATGTAAACCACAGGGTTTGCAATCCAGGTATTTTTTTGTTTCTATTACCTGCGATTTATCAGACAAAGGTGTAAAACCAAAAGCAGGAACGGTACTGCAGAAAAATGCTGTTGTTGGGGCATTCATGGCTGATGCCAGGTGTAGCGGCCCCGAATCGTTTACATAATTCATTTCCGCATCGCGCATCAAAGCGCAGGAGTCGAGCAGGTTTAGCTTGCCGCACAAATTAATGATTTTGGTATGCGTGCTTTTTGCCATAATCTCTTCACAAAGTGTTGAATCGCTCCCTGCACCCAATAAATAAACGGTAGTTGATCCTGGAAGTTTATCACACAACTCTACCCATTTGTGTTTAGGCAATTGCTTGGTAAACCATACCGAAGATGGCGCCATACAAACATAGTTGCCTGTTTTATACGTTGCTACTTTCTCGCTATTTTGTATTGTTGGATAAAGACGTGGTTTTGCAAAATTTTTATCGGTAAAACTTTCGATCAGTTGCTGATTGCGTTCCACCTCATGTTTACCATTACCAATCTCATGTTTTATCTTCCTGGTAAAAAGAAACGAAAGTGGATTTTTGTCAAAACCGATCTTTTCTTTTGCCTTAGAAAAACCGGTAAGAAAACCAGAGCTCGAATAACGGTGAAGGTTCACTACTTTATCGTAATCTTCCTTACGTACCTGTTTCAGCAAACGAAACAGGCTTTTGTACTTACCTTCCAGCTTATTCCAAACAATGCACTCATGTATGTATGGATGCCCTGCAAAAAGTGTTTCATTGCCCTTTCTTACTAATATATCCAGCTGAACGGAAGGGAAATGTGCATGAATTTTTTCCAATACAGAAGTTGCTAAAATAGCATCACCAATAAATGCGGTTTGTATAACCAGGATCTTCTGCATCAAAATTATTTAGTCAACAAAAGTAATTTCTGTGATTTCTTTCTTAATTACGTAATCGCCCATATCTGGCGAGAAACAACGTATTTCGCGGTATTTTACAGCGATCTTTTTTCCAACCTGTGAGGCAGGATTGTTTTCGAACGGCGTGCTCCCTTTGAAAAAACGCAACCAGATAAAACTCTCTTTATTGCCCATCGTGTTTTCGATAGAGATATAATAAAAGTCCTTTTTATCAATTGATTTTACAACCCCGCTTGCACTTCCTTCTTTGCCTTCCTCTTCAATTGTTTTAGGTGCTGTTCCTGAATTCTTATTCTCTTCAGCTTTAACTGCCATCTTCATAAATTTAGGGCAGTTCTCAACCAGCTTACCTCCTATTTTGGTTCCAACAGCTTCATAAGATTCCGGGGTATTATCCGCGGCAATTTTCAGTTCTTTACAGATTTTCTCATAATAGGTAGCGATAGGTTTTTCAAGACAGGTGGTCAGGATTTTTTCATATTCTTCATGCGAAATATTATCCGGAATATCCATCTTATTAAAACAATCACAGGTTTCCGCTGCTGCTTTTTCAGAATTTTTTTGTGCATGAATGCTTGCTGTAAACAAAGCAAACGTAAGAAGCAATAAAGTTTTTTTCATAAGGAGGTTATTTAAGTAATAGTTTAAACTGCAACACTATGATCTCTCAATGCATCGTTCAATGATGTCTTCAGATCGGTGCTTTCTTTTCTCTTCCCGATGATCAGTGCACATGGAACCTGGTAATCGCCTGCGGGGAATTTTTTTGTGTATGATCCCGGAATTACCACACTTCTCTCCGGCACAAAACCTTTCATTTCTATTGGCGCGCTACCAGTAACGTCAATAATCTTTGTTGATTGTGTCAACACCACATTTGCTCCCAACACTGCTTCTTTTCCTACCCGTACTCCTTCCACAACAATACAGCGCGAACCAATAAAACAATTATCTTCAATAATAACCGGAGCTGCCTGAACCGGTTCCAGCACTCCTCCTATTCCAACCCCGCCACTTAAATGAACGTGTTTGCCAATTTGTGCACAGCTTCCAACCGTAGCCCAGGTATCAACCATTGTGCCAGCGTCTACATATGCCCCGATATTCACAAAGCCCGGCATCATAATAACACCGCTGGCGATATAACTTCCGTAACGCGCAATTGCACCGGGAACAACACGCACACCCAATCCTGCATAATCCGTTTTTAAGGCCATTTTATCGTGGAATTCGAATGGTTTTAATTCCATTGTTTCCATCTGGCGGATAGGGAAATACATGATCACAGCTTTCTTCACCCAATCGTTTACCTGCCAGTTATTATCTACAGGATTTGCCACTCTCAGCGTTCCTTTATCCAATTGCTCTATTACGGTATTGATTACATCCTGAACCTCTTTTGTTTTCAGAAGCTCGCGGTTTTCCCAGGCTTGTTCTATTATCTGTTGCATAAATTTAAAATCATGGCAAGTTACTAAAAATTAGGATAAACAAACCAATAGGAATGGCGGAAACGACACGGATCGCACAGATGACGCAGATGAATTATCCAGTTAAATTTCACAGATTTAAATCCGCATAGCGGATAATCCGTGGAAATTACATTTTCAATCGCTTTAGAATCCGTGATATCAGCGAAATCTGTGTCTACTTTTCAATTAAACCTAGATGAATTTTTAATATAAAACATATAAATTTTATATTAGCTTTAACTTTTCTCTTGCGTGCAAAAACTTGCTTTCATATCCATGTTGCTCTGCATGTTCACTACATTACAAGCTCAAACGCTTGTGATTGCACATCGTGGAGCCAGTGCTTACAAAGCCGAGAATAGTATTTCTGCATTCCGGGAAGCAATAAATATGGGTGCAGATTATATTGAAACGGATGTTCATCAAACATTAGATAGTGTGGTGGTTATCATGCACGATTTTAGTGTAAGCCGTACCTGTACTGTTCCAAAAGAATTGAAAAACAAAACCGGGATCAAAAGTCTGAGTTTTGCAGAGTTTAAAACATTGCGTTTTAAGAACTCCGGCGAAACTCCTCCAAGTCTTGATTCAGCGATCAAATTCATAAACGGAAGATGCAAGTTGCTGATTGAATTAAAAAAGGGAAATGATTTTTACCCGGGCATCGAAAGGCATATTATAGAGATCATACGGGCAAATAATGCTGAAGAATGGGTAGATATTATTCACTCATTCGATAAAAAAGCACTTTTAAATGTTCAGCAGCAGAAAAGCGGGATCAAGCTGCAGAAACTCATTGTATTCAAATTACCCCTGTCCAGCTTCGTTTTTTCAAAAAAACTGAACAAGGACGATTTTAAAAACTGGCAGGGAGTTAATGTTTACAGGCTTTTCGCCAGCAAACGACTGATCCGGAAACTGCACAAACAGGATATAAAAGTGTTTGTGTGGACAGTTAACAAAAAAAGAAAGACAAAAAAACTACTGAAACGCGGAGTTGACGGAATCATTACAAATAAACCTGACATGGTGAAAAAGCAAATGAATTCATAAAAACTTTGGCCTGCTTTTTTTTAATTGAAAAAAAAATTACATTTGTTGTGATGCAGAATAAAAAACATACAAAAAAGATTTGGCTGATGTTGGTCTTTTTATGCTCTTTTGTTTTTCAAACTGCCTACGCAATTTCCTTTAATGTGCAACAAATTCAAAGCAGCGACCTTCATCAAAAACACATAAGCAAAGCCGCTGCAAAAGAGGAGATTTCTGAAACCAGTTTTATTGAAGAAGAAACTGAGAATGATAACGAGTTTCATCATGAATTATTCGCTTTCAAGTTGCCTTCCTTGTACTTTCAATGGGCTCATACTTCAGAGAAAGGCAATACTGGAAAGAAAAAAAACAGTGACATTCCTCCTGAGTTCGATATTTTTATCACCATCCACAATCTCCGTATCTGATTTATTTCGTTTTTAGTATTTATTCTGTTTACCGCTGTAAACAAATGAATGCTGCATTGTTTTGCTTTACCGAAACAATCGTGATCAGTAAAAGAATTTATTGCCAATAAAACAAAAGCAATAAAAAAATCACAAAACGAAATAAGACTATGATGAGCGATAAAAATACCTCAGCAAAAATCAACAGATCCGAAAACTCAATAACAACAAAGCAGTATTGCGTAGGAATATTTAAGAAAAAGGCTGTTTAACGGCCGAATACACTTTAATTGCCCCATACTGCCAATGATCGTTCTTTAAATTGTTCTTGTTTGTTTCCTGAATATGGTAGTATTGGGGTAATTAAAGACCATTTTGATCCTGGTTTTGATCAAAAATATTTATAAATATTAATTGAGGGCTCAATTCTTTTTTCCATTTTTAAAATGAAGAATTGACAAAAAATAGTTTTATGGTTTCAATAAAAAGAATGTTTTTTTTATTGGCGGTACTTATAACTGCATATTCACATGCACAAAATACTCCGTCTTTAAAAGAACGTTATAAAGAAGGTTTAAAAATTTACATGAGCGACGACAGTGTTCGTTATATTAAGTTTACAGGTATGGCCCAGGTTTGGCTAAGATACAATGACAATAACCCGGGTTCTACCGTGTATGGTACTGCTAAAAAAGAAACATTTGATGTGGGTTTGCGCCGTATGCGATACCAGGCAATAGCGCAGCTCAATAAAAGAGTTTTCTTTTATTCCCAGGCTGGCATCAACAGCTTTAATAATCTTACAGCAAGAAAAACACCCATTTTTTTCCATGACGTAACAGCGGAATATGCAGTTTATAAAAACTACTTTACGTTGGGCGGTGGTTTGAGTGGATGGAATGGAACCAACCGCTACACCTCTTCAGGTGTTAGTAATATTTTGTGTATGGATCTCCCGGTGGTACAGGAAGCCACCAATGATGTTACTGATCAGTTTGTAAGAAAATTAGGAATATATGCAAAAGGTAAGATCGGAGCGTTTGATTACCGGTTAGCCGCAGCAAATCCCTTCCCTATTCAAAATACAATTAGCGGAACCGGTACAACAACAGCAACATTGCCTGCAGGTGTAATCAATACTGCTTATTATTCAACCCGCCCGCCTGAACTTCAGTACCAGGGTTATTTCATGTGGCAGTTCCTCGACAAAGAGAGTAATCAGCTTCCTTACATGACTGGGTCTTACCTTGGTAAAAAACGTGTATTCAATATTGGTTCCGGGTTCACTTACCAAAAAAATGCCATGTGGTACCGCAACTCCACTAAT
>DASWXS010000605.1:0-15703 GCA_036405375.1 Bacteroidia bacterium | reverse complement strand
TGAATGGCAAAGGTTATATTGTTTCAGGATATAATACAAGCACCTCTGCATATTCAAATGAAGTGTGGGAATATAATCCCATTGATGATAGCTGGACACAGAAATCCAATTTCCCTGGTTTGGCACGAAGAGAAGGATCTGGTTTCACGATCGGGAATGCGGTTTATTATGGACTAGGCAGAATGTCCAATACCGCATACGATGATTTTTGGGAATACAATGCAATGAGTGATACCTGGACTCAGAAATCGAATTTTGCGGGTGGTATTCTGGCTTCAGCTGCCTCGTTCGTGATAGGCTCTGACGGATACGTGGTATGCGGATCCGCTTTAGGCAACACTTATAATAAACTATGGAAGTATGACAGTTCCAACGATACCTGGACACTGAAAGACAATTTCCCTTCCTCTCCAATGAGCGGGGGAATTGCATTTGAAATAGCCAACAAAGGGTATTTTGGTATTGGGAATGTCAGCAACACCGCACAACGTGCCTTCTGGGAATATGATCCCGAGGCTTCCCTTTCGTATGCATGGTCTACAGGAGCAGTGACCGCAGATATTACAGTATATTCGGCAGGAACCTATAGCCTCACCCTTACCAACGGCGCAGGATGCACTGCCACAGCAACACAAGAGGTGATCGTAAATTCCGCACCTGCTGTTTTTGTAAACTCCCAATCGATGTGTTATGGAGGTTCAGCAACTATAAGTGCTTCTGGTGCGGCTACTTACTCATGGAACAGCGGACAAACCACTGCGTCCATAACCGTTTCACCGAACGTTACAACAAATTATACAGTTACCGGGGTTGACACAAACGGATGCGCCAACAGCGAAGTGGCAACAGTAACTGTTCATCCGTACAACGATGTAGCGATTTCTTTAACTGGATCAACATTAAGTGTTGCTCAGACGGGGGTTAATTATCAATGGCACCAATGTGTAACTACGCCACCTCCCGCAGGATTGAATCCGGTGAACGGAGAAACCAATCAAGACTTCAGTCCTGCTGCGAATGGTGATTATGCAGTGGTAGTAACTAATTCTTTTGGTTGTATGGATACTTCTGCTTGTACAACCGTTTTGTCGGTTGGAATTGCAGAAGCAAGTGATATATCTGAAATCGAAATCTATCCCAATCCGTTTGCAGAAAAATTCACTATCAAATGTAATGCTGCTATCACAAAAATAACTGTTGCCAATGCAATTGGTCAACAAATCCAAACAATCGAAAGCTCTGTTAAAGGCGATGAACATGAGGTTAACCTGGAAACGTTACCGGCCGGAATGTATTTTATAAACGTGAGCCTGGATTATGAAAACAAAGTTTACAAAGTAATTAAGGAATAGAAAAAGGGAATCACTTAAATAAATTAAAACATGGACTCAACAACTCTCATTGTTATAATTATCTGTTGCACACTCGGTAGCACGGCCTGGATGGTGTTTTATAAAAAGAAAAATAAATAGTTGCAGCATAAAGCCAGCGCAATACCCATTAAGATGATAAAGACGCTCATAATACTGATCACCTTTTTGGCCTTAAGTTGCCTGGCTTTTTTTATGACCTCAGAAACTATTGAAGAGACCGAGTACTCCAGGAAAAGACTTCTGAATGTAGAGAAAGATCTACATATAGAAAGAATTTTAAGCCACTTAACTGCTGAAGAAAGAAATAGATTGATCTCAACCTATACCCTTGATTTGGATCGTTTAAACCGATTGCACATCACTTCCGTTTTCGTTGCTGCGCTTTGTATTATATTACTGATTGTTTTCGTTGCTGCACAAAACTTTTCAATTAATCCTTTTGACGGACTGACATTATTACTTTGCACTCTTTTCCTTATCCTCATCATTCCATGTTTATTCTATATATTCAATACTCAATTCGAAAATGGTCATAATGGAACCATAGATGCCAGCATAGCCGCCGGAATCACTTTGTTGCTATTATCTCCCCTATTGTTTCTCACAGCTTATCTGTTGAATGTTATGGAAATTAAAAAGGTTCTGCATCAACAAAAGTGGATCTCCGTAGTATCAATAGTTTTGATGTCAATTTTTACGCTTATTGCTATGATAATTGGCGTTGGAGTTTTATTCACACCTGATCTAAGCGGAAATATAACATAATGAGAGTTGCGACTTACATATTAATCAGCGTTTTGTGCTGTAATCTTTCCGGGTTAAAAGCTCAGCACTGCCAATATGATTTCTATGAGCTCATTGGAATTGTTCCTTTTGCAGGCGATAGCACTAATGTCGTCAACAATCTCCGGATCAGCCTGGTTGATGCTAAAGGTAATCCCGTTATTCAAAGCCAGGGCATTTACAAAGGCAAAAACAAAGAAGTGGGTAGGGCCGACATGCCACTCGTTTTTTGGAGAAACCCTAAACCCAATAAAGACGTTGATCATTTTGCGAGTAACATCCAAAGCAGGCATTTCCCTTTCGCGCAAAACCATTACCTATTGGCATTTAATGCGGGACAAAAAAAACAAAAGGAATATTTCATAAAATTAGAAGATATTGATAGCACACAAAACGGAGGCCACTTCATTTCCCGTATAATAAAGTTGCCAATTAACGAAACGTTATCGCTTTGTGGTTACAGTTCGCGGTCAGATCACCATGCACAATACTACAAACCCGTTTATATTGACCTGAATAGTAAAAGAGGGGTAAATGAGAAATTCATTCCCTTAGGAATGACGAAAGAACTCGATGGATACAGGTATGAAATAGACTCCACTGCAGTTGAGGCCATCAGCATAAACGTCGATGTTAAAGCATTAAAATTATTTGTTTATAGCATTTCCGACAATAAACTGGTTTGGGAAGGATTGGTATCAATAAAGGCTCTTCCTAAAATAAACCAAAAACTAATCGACTTTGAATTGCTTCATGTAAATTTTGATGGAATCCCCGATGTAATATTTAAACACGAGGGCAATACAACCGTTTATGTGTTATCGAGAAAGAATGAAGAAGAGTCTATAAAATTCTATAAGAATAACATTTTGTCCGGACGCGACGACTTCGAAAGAAACAATGAAAACAAAACCCTTGTATTCATGGAACATACTAACGCTTTCGACATAACTTATACGTTCAAAGGAATATATTCGGACACTTTAGTAAAGGTTTTTCAATCTATATCTAAGCCAGTAAGTGCCCAGCAGTTTTATTTGCTAAATCAATTTGAAGATGGTTTCAAACAAATGGGTAGTATTAATCCCCGATTTGTTGCTCCAGTAGCCAAAAAAGAATTTGCAGATTATAATTCGGATGGTCATGAAGATTACAGGATCCAGGAACTGGTCTTACCCAACAACAACTGGAACTATTACCTTTGGGACAGCACTCTTCAGCAACATGTAAAAGATAGCCTGATGAGTAGTTTGAATACCTACTTTGAGTATGGCAAGTTTTTGGGATATTCTTCCACACTAATCAACGAGCTCACCAATCAATACGACACTTACGAATTCAGGAACGGTAAATTAATAGTAGTGAAAAGATCTGTGTGTGTCCACAAATTCAGATTCTCCGAGCGGTCAGACTGTTCCATTTATGAATGGAAAAATGGAAAATTAGAATTTATAGAACTGATCCTGGGGCCCGAATGATTTTAAAAATATCCTCTCAATGGATTTTTTGGTTCTGTATTGTCTACAGGCGACATTTGAGCTTCAACAATAATTGTTTTGGTCTGCGATTTTCTTTCGGTTTTAGGTGTTCCGGAAGTTAACACGATCGGAAGGATGATTGAGGCAGCTGCCAGGGCGAATAATACATTTTTCATGTGCGATGTTTTTTTATGTTTTTAATTATGACACAAAATTAAGGCAGGCCATTGCCTCCTTTTGCCCCGCTTTTGGTTGTTTTCTTACATGGTATAAGGAGTGAAAGATTTTTGTATAAAAATTTGTGTAGTTAAATAACTACGCATATATTTGTAGTCAAATAACTACACAATGAACTTACGAAGAGATGTTTTCCAGGCCATAGCCGACCCAACACGCAGGGCCATACTGATGCTGGTAGCCTCACAGGCAATGACTGCCGGGGCAATTGCATCTAATTTTGATACGGCCCGCCCTACCGTTTCCAAACACCTCCAGATACTTACCGAATGTGAATTGCTGGAACAGGAACAAACCGGTAGGGAAATCTATTACCACTTAAATCCAAAAAAAATGAAAGAAATAGCAGACTTCATTGAACCTTTCCGCAGGATGTGGGACGATAGGTTCAACAAACTGGAATCACTCATGAAAAATTATAAAGCAAAAAAATAATATGGAAGCGAAAACAAAAGTACATGCCGAAGATGGCAAACAGGAATTACAGATCACCCGCGAATTTGATCTTCCGCTGGAATTGCTTTTTAAAGCCTATGAAGAAGCCGAATTAGTTGAACAATGGATGGGAACAAAAGTGTTAAAACTGGACAACAAAAAACACGGCAGCTACCAGTTCGAAACAACCGATCCCAAAGGCAACAAACATTTATTCAGCGGAACTATTCACGAATTCAGCCCCAACAAACAAATCATCAGGACATTTGAAATGGAGAACACGCCATTCCCGGTTCAACTCGAATTTCTAACGTTCGAATCATTAGGTGATGATAAAAGCAAACTCAGTATGCATGTAGTATATAAAACGGTTGCCATTCGTGATCAAATCCTTCAATTACCATTCGTGCAGGGAATCAATTGGGCACATAACCGTATTCAGGAAATAGTAAACAAATTAAAATAATCCTATCATGAAAAAATCACACAAAATTATTTATTGGATTGCCACGGTGTGGCTTTCTTTAGGAATGTTGTCTACAGGAATAGTACAGTTAATTCAACTAAAAGAAGAAGAAGATATGATGAGTCACCTGGGCTATCCGTTATACTTCCTTACCATACTCGGTGTTTGGAAAATTTTAGGTGTTATTGCTATTCTTCTTCCAAAATTTCAGTTGGTTAAAGAATGGGCATACGCCGGGTTTTTCTTTTCTATGTCGGGTGCTGTATTTTCACACATAGCTGTGGGCGATGGTGCAATAGAACTTTTTGGTCCAATATTATTATTGGTTCTTACTATTGTATCATGGTATTTCAGGCCGTTAAACAGAAAAGTGGTTTCCGCTAATTCATAATTGTTTAATTTTAGTTTAGAAATCAGATGAACATGAATCCCAAAGTTGACTGGTACTTCCACAAAAACAAAAAGTGGCAAACAGAAATTGAAACATTGAGAATGATCGTTCTCGATTGCGATGTTACAGAAGAATTAAAGTGGGGTGTTCCCTGTTACACTTACAACAAGAGCAATGTGGTATTGATTCATGTGTTCAAAGATTACTGCGCGCTTTTGTTTCACAAAGGTGTTTTGCTCAAAGATCCAAAAGGCATCCTGATCCAGCAAACAGAAAATGTACAGTCTGCCCGACAGATACGTTTCACCCATGTGAAGGAGATCGTGAAAATAAAAACCACTTTAAAGGCGTATATTAAAGAAGCGATTGAAGCAGAGAAAAAAGGGTTGAAGGTGGAATTCAAAAAAACCAAGGAATTTGAAATGCCTGAAGAATTTGAAAACAAACTCAAGGAAAATCCTTCTCTGAAAAAAGCCTTTTATGCACTCACTCCCGGAAGACAAAGAGGTTACCTGTTGTATTTTTCTTCTGCCAAACAAGCTAAAACCCGTGAGTCGCGAATCGAAAAATATACTTCGCACATACTGGATGGAAAAGGATTAGATGACTAATAACATTGAGCGATATAACACCAAAGCCTCCGAATACATTTCATCCGGTTCAAATACGAACACCTATGATGCAGACATCATCCACCTGTTCAAGATCACGTTTCCATTCGGTGAATGTTTTTTCGAGAACACTACTTTGTTCCTGCATAGGAAGATGCGCATGTTTTATCAATAAAGCACGGAGGTTTTTGCTCATAAATTTTTTTCCATTCTCTCCTCCAAACTGATCTGCAAATCCGTCCGTTAACGTATATACAACATCTGCTTCCCTCAATTCTACTTCCAGCTGATTAAAAGAAACATCCTGCATTTCATGTTTTCCTATTGGCATTTTATCCGACCGGGATTCAATGAGTTCATACACCCCGCTCTCACTATTTTTACGTACGATCCATACAGGGCAATTGGCAGCAGCTAACGTTAGCTTTTTGTTTGCCATATCATACACTGTTATGCTGGCATCCATTCCATCTTTGCCCCCTTCACTGCTCCCATCTTTTTTAAGGCGTCCAATGATGGTTTTGCGTGTATGATTAAAAATTTCTGCAGGTTGCGTAATTCCCTGGTCGATCGCCTTCTCCAATGAAGTGATGTTAATAATGCTCATAATAGCACCCGGTACTCCATGCCCGGTGCTGTCGGCAGTTACCAATGCAAAATTCCCGTTACGCAAAACAGAGGCGTAATAAAAATCACCGCTCACCACATCCCGAGGACGGAAGAATACAAAATACTCTTTGATGCGTGAACTGAGCAATTCGTTGCTTGCTAAAAAACTTCGCTGAATACGCTCAGCATAATGAATACTGTCTGAAATCTCCTTGTGTTTGGCTTCTACCATCATTTTCTGGTGAGAGATGATGGCGTTTGCAGATCGTTGTTTTCTTAAACTGTAGAAGATATAAAAACAAAACAGCGATGCTACAAGTAATCCGCCTATAATGAAAAAATTAATAGTCTTTTGTTGGCGCAGGGTCTTTGCAGACAAGGCATTTTCAACTTGCAGCAATTTATTCTCTGCTTCTTTTTTATCGGTTTCAAACTGAACTTTCATTTCACTCACCGAATTCGCGTTTTCCGCATTATACAAAAGCCTTGATACACTATCGTGTTTTTCGAGGTAATAAATCGATTTTTCCCTGTCGCCCTTTTTAATATAAAGCTGAATCAGCTCATAATACAATCCTTCGAGCTGATCGTTGCGATTGCTATGCTCAAACACCGCCAGTGCATCGCTATAATATTTCTCTGCTTCAGCCAGGTTACCCAATTCCATATTACATGCGGCAATTAGCCCATAAGAATAACCCATTTTTGCTTCCTCATCTTTCAACTTTTTCAAGAGGTTAATGGTTTGCTTTGCCGTGAATATTGCATGATGATAATTTTTCACGTCGCCACCCTGCATAGCCAGGTTGAAATAAAAATTACCCAAATTCATATTCAAAGCAGCAAGATCAGGCGTTTTAGTTTCAGCAGGAAGGTTATCCTTGAGGTTTTCCAGCATACTCACCGACGTATCAGTTCTTCCGATAAACGAATAATATTCCGATAAACTTATGTTAGCGGAAATAAGCAGGTCGGGAATGTTTTTACGTTTCGCATACTCCAGGACTTCTCTTGAATAAACTGCTGATTCCTCACCGCGGTTGAGCTCCATAAGAATTACTGATACACTGCGGTATTGCCTGATGTAATTTAAAGTATCTTTATTTTGCTGGTAAAGTTTTGCTACATCCAGCGAATACTGCAATCCTTTGAGAAGATCCCTGCGCTGCGTATAACAGATGTCGAACAACTGTAGGTAAGCCTGTATAGTTGCCGGCCGGTTAGTATTTGCTTTGGTAATATTCTCATACAGTTGGATTGCACTATCCGGATTTGCTTTCGATACCTGCCTGGCCTGCCGGAGCATTTCCGCAACTCGCAACGAATCTGCTGTTTGTGCTCTCAAAGAAGCAAAAAAACAGATTGAAACTATGAAGAGACAGATCCTCATTCGGTACGGTAAGCTGAAGTAATAATAGTTAAAGATAAATAATATATCTGATCCTGAGTTTCCCGCAATTTTATCGCAATCAGGCCGTTTACCTTCCATTAAATTGCAGCTTAACTGTAACTTTTCGGATATTTGCCGTTGTATAATTTGTTTATGCCAAAACTAACCTGTCCCCGATTCAGAAACTCACTCTTCCTGATTATGCTATGCTTTGCATTTAGAGGAAGTCTGGTCGCGCAACAGTATTCGATAGTTGCTTCCGTTCTTTCACCCGACAATAAACCTATTGAATACGGAAATATCATTGCACTTTCTGCCGCCGATTCATCTTTACTTACAGGCGCTCCTTTTGAAAACGGTTTTGCAAAACTGGATGGATTATCTGCCTATCCTGTACTGGTAAAAATAACAGCTATTGGTTATAGTGATCACCTGGTTTCTCTTACCTCTCCCAGCCACGACTCTATTATAAACCTGGGTGAGATCAAACTACTTATCAATAATTCGTTGGATGAAGTAACTATCAAAGCAAAGATTCCTTTGTTTGAAATGGATGGTGAAAAAGTAAAAGTGAATGTGGAAAATACCGGGCTGGGTTCGGCAGGGAATGCGCTGGACGTACTTCGGAAATCACCCGGTGTAATGGTAAACAATTCTGATAATGTTTCTGTATTCGGAAAAGGCACGGCCATTATTTACCTCGATGGCTTGCTAATATCTTCTGTTGATATATTAAAATCACTTCCTTCAAACGAAATAAAAAGTATAGAGATTATCCAAAATCCTTCGGCTAAATACGATGCAGCCGGAAGAGCTGTTATAAATATAATTACTATCCGGAACAACCTGGAAGGATATAATGTAAATATCATTCACAACACATTATATATAAAGTCGATCTTTACGTATTCCGGTTTTCGCTTCAATTATACCAAACAAAAGTGGAGCGTAAACATAAGCTATGGAACTAACCTTGGCAAACAGTGGACCTCCGACGATTACCAGCGAAAGTACAAAGTAAATGACACTACAGCTGTTTTGATGGCGAACTCTATGTATAATACACAGGACTATTCCGGTGTGCATTATTACCGGGCCGGAGTAAATTATCGTATTGATTCATTGTCTACTCTTGGCTTTCAATACAATGGTTTTTATAATAAACGAAACGACCACTCCGACAATTCGAATAGTGTTGCACAAAACAACGAAATACAATATGTTCTTTTTACTGAAACAAAGAGTAAGCCCGTTTTACTAAACAATTCATTTAACGGGAACTACTCCAGGAAGTTTGATACGCTCGGCACTGAACTCTTTGTAGCTGCTCAGTATGGTGCTTTCAATATTCACAATATCTCTTCTATTCACCAGCGAACGACTGTTAATGGATTGAATTTTTTCCAGGAGAAAAGAAATACCAATCGTAACGATATACAAATCATGACTGCCCAGGCCAACTTCAGCAAGGCATTCCATAAAAACTGGAAACTTGAAAGTGGTTTGAAAGAATCATTTATCACCAAAGCAAGTAATATTAAATTTGAAAATTACTCTTCCGGCCAATGGATCTCTGACCCATCTTATCTGAATGGCTTCCGTTTCAAAGAAAATATCCTTGCCGCGTACACAGAGCTTCGTTATCGAAAAAATAAATTCAACACCCGGGTTGGCGTACGATCGGAGCTTACCCGTTCGGATGGTTTTTCCAAAAAGCTGGATTCAACTATTATCGATCGCCAGTACATCAATTTCTTCCCGAGTGCTTTTATTGGTTACGATTTCACTAAAGACCTTACTACTTCACTTACATTTTCAAGTCGTATCAATCGCCCTACTTTCCAGGACCTGGATCCGTTTATAGATTATGTTGATTCGCTCACGTCTTTCAGGGGAAATCCCTACTTACTCCCTGAATATACTTATTCGCTTGAAGCAGCATTGGTTTACATGAAGGAGGCTAATCTTACTTTCGGTTACAATCGCACAGATGGAGCTATGAGCCTGGTAGTCGACAAGCTAAATGACGGTACGGATGCATTCACCGCAATTACAAAAAATCTTAATCAAAAGGAAACCTATTCGTTCGGAATCACAATTCCATACGAATTAAAATGGTGGACCACTGCCAATTACTTTGGTTATTTCATTAATGATTTTTCCTACCAGCTCAACGGAGTTACTGTAAAGAACAGGCAACCTACCTATACCTTGTATTTTTATGATGAGTTTCGTTTCAAAAAATGGTTTTCACTGGAGATCACTTATGAATATACTTCTCCTGCAGTAGACGGAGTTTTTGTGTCAAGGCCTTTTTCTATGCTTAACGCTACATTAAAAAAGACGTTCTTTGATGATAAGCTCACCTGTCGTATTGCAGCCAATGATATTCTACGCAGCTATGTTATGAAAGGTGAGAGTAACATTCCTTTTTACACTATTGCATACAATTCCAGGGTGAGCACTCACTTTTATCTGCTGGCGCTCAATTATAAATTCGGGAAGCTAAAAAATAACCTGTATAAGAACCGCTCTGTAAGTGATGAAGAGTACAATCGTGTGAAAACAGGAAAATAGGTTGAGAGCTTTTTTCCACAAAACAATCGTTTACACAGTGTTTTTGTGATGGTATGAGTTTTTACACATTAGTTGTAAAAACATATATCATGAAAACTTTTACTTATCTGATAATTTGCATTGCTCTTTTTCTTTGCAGCTGCAAAAATAATTCTTTTCTCACCCAACGCTATACTAATTTCGATCACGCCAGCCGGAAAAGCTCTGTTTCCAAAGTTGAAACAAGGAAGCAGCCTGTTTATGAAGTCATCACTACTCCTGCACCAATACCAGGAACCAAGATTGTATCGGTCGACAAAGGAATTGAACAGCCCGTTGATTTAGAAAGACCTGCAAGAGAAAATATGCATAATCCTGGTCTCGCTTCTAAAACTTTCATTAGCAATGAGCATAAAACATTTATAGGTGATGTGAGACTTTCGTCTGAACGCGCTTTGAAAAGCGCTTACGAAAAAGCTACTGCTACCAAAAGAGGTTTGATCTTTGGTATCATTAACCTTGCTCTGTTTATTGTAATTTGCGTATTGGTAGTTGCCGGGATTGTTTTTTTATTGACGGTTTTGCTATAAACACAAAACAAATTTTTATGTCGTTTAGATTTGCTTAAGATTTGTGCCCTTTATTTGTGCATTACTACGCACCGCCCACAAGCGGTGCGTTTTTTGTATAAATCAAAGCACAACCCAATTGATACCATTACCTAAATATATTGATGAGATCCGAAGTGATCTGCAACTTGTTGAAAGCCTCGACATGGAGGTCGGTTCTATACGCCTTTACGACAACAATATTGTCGAATCTACTATAAAAAAAGATGTTGTTGTTGATGTACAGTTCTTGCTAAGTGGCAAAGTATGGCTGGAGAAGCTAAGACCCGGAGAAAAATTCTATATACTAAATCAAAGTCCTGCCTTTCACCGTGTAACAAAAGAAGCCCGTAGGCTCTCAGCAAATGCTGCGTTTGCAGATCACCTGGCCGCCATTGCATTAATTATCGGACATCCTACAACCAAACTGATACTGGACCTGTTTTTAAAAATTGATAAACCTGTTACTCCATTAAAACCATTTACTGATAAAGAAGCTGCATTAAAATGGCTACTGGAAAGAAAGGCCTTTGACACAAAAAAATGATGTGAATTGTTCTACCATGTAGCGATATATACAGGCGCCCTGTAATAGCCAACAACAATTGCAACCAATAGCAACAACATCAATGTCCAAAAGAAAAAGCCCGCAACGATAACAGGACCCTGTTCCTGGTCGGGGTCACTTTTTTTGCGTGTACTCAGGTCCGTCGACAAAGCCAGTATCAAAAACGCCATTAGTACACCAACAATAATCAGGGGGATCCATGAAATTCCAAGTGTGGTTGGTCCGAACGGTGTTATCCAAAGCTGACCCGTCCAGGTTGCAAGGAATAAAATAATAAATACAAGTCCAAAACCTCTCATCGGCCTTTTCAGAACAAGAGATAAAATAAAAATGATCAATATGGCAGCAATAAGAGCAGCCGGGATAAAATAATAATTCATGTTTTCCTTTTATGATTGCAGACTATTTTGCTGCCAGCTAAAAGAACATAAAGGAAGTGTTGCTTACCAGCATATGGGGAATAATAACCCCTTGTGGGGATTTTAATGTATATCCCACCGGTCTTCTATACTAAAAACAGGCCGCTATACTGGCATGCTTTTCTAGGCTGCTCATGTACTTAATTGCTTTTACTACTAAAAATATTTGCCATAAAAATAACCTTACCAAATAAATCTTCACATGAAAACTGTAGCTCTTATTCTCTTAACCTCTTTACTATTTATGTTCGTACCTAAAACCAGTATTGTTTTTGGCGACAATAGTGATAAATACTGTGCGAAACTTACAGATGGCAAATTGGTCGTAGTTCACAACGGAACAACAATTAACGCGGAAGTTAAACTCAGCGACGGTTCGAAAGTATACCCGGATGGGTCGATTATCGACAAAGACGGTGCAAAACGCTTTTTGCAAAACGGTGAATGCATTGATAAAAATGGGAAAATGACTTATCCAAAAATGGAAGAAGCAAAAAGCGCTCAATCCAAATAAACGTTCGTCTTTATGGTTTACTTCCGTTTGCCAATGACAGCATTGGGATGTGTGAATGAAACGCAAGGCTTTTGGTATGCGGTTTATTGAACAGGCGCTCAAAGAATGAATGTTTATAAGGCATCATCACTACAAGGTCAATAGCATTTACATCCACAAAATCATTTATCGCTTCTGTTACATCTTCATTTTCCAAAAAGTGGTAGGTATGAAACCTGCTTGCAAAATGTTTTTCGAGTTTTGCTTCAATTATACTTTTATCAATAGCCCCAGGTTCTTTTAGCACTGTTAATATATAAACCGTGGAATAAAAATGTGAGAACAGATCCTGTGCAGAAGAGTGAATCTCTATGTCTGTAATTATCTTCGGATCATTTCCGAAAGCTACCCGTTGAGGTTTGCGGAATGGCACTTTTTCAGGTATAATGAAAAGCGGCGCTTTTACTTTTAAAAGAATGTCGGTTACCGTGCTGCCCAATAACATTTCTGACAAAGGGCCAACCTCTTTCATTCCCATCACAATAAAACCGGGTTGATGTCTTTGCTCACACATAACAATTTCGTCTGCAACAAACCCGTTTACCGATTCGTATTTTATTTTCGTTCCCGTTTTCTTTTCCAGGAATTCTGCTTCATCTTTCACCCGCTTTTTTGCCTGTTTTTCAAATTCTACAATATCAATCACCATTACTGTATTCACATCGGGGTAATCCATTACAGGTGTGTTATACACGTGAAACAGCAACACTTCATAATTAATTTCTTTTGCCAGGCTTATTGCATAATCCGTTGCATTCCTGGCTGCATCCGAAAAATCGGTTGGTACAAGAATGATGTTTGAGCTTTTCATGTTCCGGTTTTTAACTCCGGGTGGAAAACTATGTGCCAGATAAATATTCCTGGTCTTATTGCCTGTTACCTTATTTCCCCATTTCCTTTTTTCAAACATAATCATCTGGAAAATTAGTGTTGCCGAAACCATTGATAATAGCGGGTTCATCATATTGGCCGGATTGGTATGGTTTTTTTATGAAAGGATTGGTATAAACCAATAAAAACCACGCATTTTGTTACACGCAGCAAAAATATCAGCCCGGAAAACAAGAAACAGTATTTTGGCTTATGGCTTTGTGGCCTCCCTTTTATACGCTGTTTTCCTTCTTACCATGAAAATGGTAAACCTTATGCATGTTACCGAATTGCGTATGGTAAATTATGTTATCCTGTTTTTTGTTTGTATGATCCAGATAAAAAGATGGATAACTAAAACCGGCGCATATGTTCCATTCCTGAAGGTATTTACAATGAGTTTCTTTACGGGCATTTTTTCTTTCCTGGTGTTTAACTTGTTCCTGTATATCTATACTCAATTTGATGTTGAGCTGAACAAATTATTCATTGAAACTGTAGCGAAACCATTTCAATTTCAACCTACCGTGGTGATTATGCTGGAAGGATCGGCAATAAGCATCATTGTGGCATTCATTAACATGCAGTTTTTCAGAAGGTATGAAGAAGGTGAAGTTTCTCCAAAAAAGGAAAGAGCCGGTAACGTTTAAATTGTGGTGCTCACAATTTCGATTATTTTTCCGGTTACATTTTTCCAGGTTTGTATCGTTTCATCTTCGCTCTTATTATTGGTAAGAATAAGAAGCACTCCATTCTTTTGAATAAATTTTACTCCACCGATCTCCAGTTTAATCAAATTTCTATAGAGCTCCGTTAAGCCTTCCAGCTTTAACCCGAGCACTCCTTTCCACTGATAGGTTTTTACCTTACACAAAAATTCCCCTTTGGTCCAGGGCAAACGATAATTGTTTTCTGTATACAAGTACAACTTCCCGGATTCAACATCTTTAAACTGCAAGCCGGAAGTTCTTATTTGTTCTTCATCTTTTTTCAACTCTTCATATATTTTCATAAAAACATATTCTTCTTTATTATGCCCTGAGCAGGAAGGAGTTGTTTGGATCCCTGCTTTATGAAGAAATAAAACCAGTTTTCGAAGCGGTTCATCAAGGCTTTTTGCAAATGCGGGATTCTGAATGCCATTATTGCTTTTTCCTTTTCTGAAATAATACCAGGAAGGCCGCTTGCATGATTGTAACCAGGTACCAGTATGAAATTCCTCGTGCGGAACAAAATCAGGACTTATTTTCATCTTGAATTTTTATAAAAAAACAAGCCCCCGATTTATCGGGGGCCGTATGAATGTCCTGTTTAACCTGACCAGATTACCGGTCCTGTTTTAAAGCTACACTTCTGATTAGATCATAGTGTGTTTCCTCTCCAGGATAACCATTGATAACCTATAGTAGTCTAATCTGATGCCAGTATGTTTAGTATCAAAACAGGCTATTTTGAGTAAGCCGCTTCTCTTTCCTTTAAAAGCAGGGGAATTAAATACGCAATGCTACTTATTACCAAACGAATTGGTTTGCAAAGCCATTTTAGGAGTTTTTTTGGTTTGATCTGCACAAATTTCATATACATCACTTTCCTTATAACGCGAAGCAACAATTACTTCTGTATCGCCCGCATGAGGAACAAAAAACGAATGTGCCAGCTGCGGATCATTATTGTCTTTGGACAGATGCGATAAAAACACATGACTCATAAAATCCGGTTTGTGCTTTTTGAAAAGTTCCAATGCCTGCGCATTGGATAAGTGCCCGTGATCACTACTGATCCGTTTTTTCAGGTAAAAAGGATAAGCGCCTTTCTCCAGCATTTCTTCATCATAATTAGCTTCAAGAAATGCCGCGTGACATTGACTGAAATAATTGCTTACCTGTTCACATACTGATCCGATATCCGTAAGTATACCAATACGGATTTCGTTTCCTTCCACTATAAAACTATAGGGGTCTGCGGCATCATGGCGTTTTGGAAAAGCGGTGACCTTTAATTTTCCTACTGCAACCGGCTGGTGCGCATAAAAAGAGTCCAACAGATCTGCTTCGATATCCAGCCGGCTGTTTTGCAGCGTAGGCTCATTTATAAAAACAGGTATCCTGTATTTTTTGGAAGTAACTCTTACACCACTGATATGATCGGTATGCTCATGAGAAATAAAAATAGCTTTTACTTTTCTAAGGTTAAGTCCAAGTCGTTCCATCCGTTTCTCCAGTTCGCGGCAGGAAATACCTACATCCACCAATACTGCCTCTTCAGCATTGCCAATATAATAGCAGTTTCCATTGCTGCCCGAATTTAATGATGCTGTAAAAAGAGTCATATTTTCTTAATTCCTTCCATATAAAAA
>DASWXS010000604.1:0-3951 GCA_036405375.1 Bacteroidia bacterium | reverse complement strand
ATTGGAACAACCAAAATTGCAGCCATCGTTGGCCGCAAGAATGAATTTGGTAAAATTGAAGTGCTTGCTTTAGGTAAAGCACCCTCTCTTGGTATTAAACGCGGTGTGGTGGTTAATATCGAAGAAGCAATTGGTTCTATCAAAGCTGCTATTGCAGATGTACTTGCAAAAGACATTACTATTACAGTTGATGGAAAATCGCAAACATACAAAGCTGAGCAGGTAATTGATCTGAATGAGGTAGTTGTGGGTATTGCAGGACAACACATTAAAAGTTTACAGCACCGTGGAATGATCACCCGTAAATCTGTTGACGATGAGATCAACCAGGCTGATGTGGATATGTTGATCGATAACATGCACCGTTTGGTTATGCAACCTGGCGATGAGATCATTCACGTAATTCCACAGGATTATATTGTAGACAACGAACAGGGAATCCGTAACCCAATCGGGATGGCAGGCGTTCGTATGGAAGGAAATTTCCATATCATAACAGGCCAGGTTTCTGCTGTAAAAAATATTTACAAATGTGTTGACCGTTCAGGATTAAAAGTTGTTGATCTGAACCTGGAGCCTTTGGCTTCTGCAGACGCTGTATTGAGCGATGAAGAAAAAGAAGCAGGTGTTGTATTGGTTGATATAGGAGGTGGTACTACTGACGTAGCCATTTACCATGATAACATCATTCGTCATACTGCAGTGATTCCATTAGGTGGTAACATTATCACAGAAGATATTAAAGTAGGCTGCTCTATTATCAACAACCAGGCAGAACAATTAAAAGTTCGTTTCGGTTCAGCATTGGCTACAGAAACCCAGGAAAACCAGGTGATCTCTATCCCGGGATTGAGAGGCCGTCCTCACAAGGAGATCTCTGTAAAAACGTTGGCAAATATTATCCAGGCACGTGTTGAAGAGATCCTTGCTTTTGTGATGTATGAAATAAAAAACTCTGGATTCGAGAAAAAACTGGCTGGTGGTATTGTTGTAACAGGCGGTGGATCGCAGCTAAAACACTTACCTCAACTGGTAGAATATTTCACCGGGATGGATTGCCGCATTGGTACTCCAAATGAGCATCTTGCTAAATCTTCTGAGAATATTACCAATCCGATGTTCGCTACAGGTATTGGTTTAGTGATGATGGGGATCAAAAAGATGGAGAAAGAAATTGCACGTAACGGTTCAAGCGCTATCAAACAAACCCTTGAAACAGTTAAAGAAGAACCTGCAGGCAAAAAAGAGAAAAAAACAGTCGACCACTCCAAACAGCCAAAAGGGAAGTTCTTTGAGAACTTTACTACAAAAGTGAGCGATTGGTTAAAAGATGATATAGACTAATATAAAACCAAATACATCCGTCGTGACGGAGAAATAAATTAAAGTTAGTGAAGGTTGAGTGAAAGATAGCCGTAAACTAATACAAACAATAAAAATGAAAACAAATGATGCAATTTGATCTACAACAGGAACCCGGCTCAATTATCAAAGTAATCGGAGTTGGTGGCGGCGGAAGCAATGCTGTTAATCACATGTTTCGCCAGGGAATTAAAGGTGTGGACTTTATCGTGTGCAATACCGATAAACAAGCACTTGAAGTGAGCCCTGTTGCCAATAAAATACAACTAGGCTTTGGTTTAACCAAAGGACTGGGCGCTGGTTCTATTCCTGAAATGGGCCGCAACTCGGCTTTGGAAACCATCGATGATATCCGTAAATACCTTTCAGACGGAACGCAAATGGTATTCATCACTGCAGGTTTAGGAGGTGGAACCGGAACAGGTGCTGCTCCAATCATCGCTTCTGTGGCGCGTGAAATGGGAATCCTTTCTGTAGGTATAGTTACTCTTCCTTTCACTTTCGAAGGAAAAAAACGTAAGCAACAAGCCGATGCAGGTTTGGAAGAAATGAAAAAGTATGTAGATACTTTACTGGTTATCTGCAACGATAAATTACGTGAGATCTACGGAAACCTGAAAATGAGTGAAGCATTCGCTCATGCAGATAATGTATTGACCGGCGCCGCAAAATCAATCGCTGAGATCATTAGTCTGAATCTTCACATCAATGTTGACTTCAACGATGTGAAAACAGTTATGAAAGACAGCGGTGTTGCAATAATGGGTACAGCTTCTGCATCCGGAGAAAAGCGTGCGATCCGTTCAGTTGAACAGGCATTAAACTCTCCTTTATTGAATGATAACAACATTCGCGGAGCACGCCACGTATTATTGAATATTATGAGTGGAAGTGATGATATCTCTATGGATGAATTCACCGAGATCACTGATTATATCCAGGAAGAAAGCGGGTATAGCGCTGAGTTGATCACCGGTTACGGTATCGATCAATCGTTGGGAGACAGCGTGAATGTAACCATCATTGCTACCGGTTTCCAAAGCAACACACCAACAGGATTTGAACCTCCAAAACAAGCTGAAAAAGTGATCAGTGTACTGGATGAACAAAAAGAAGTGGTGCAGCAAACTCCTGTTCAAACTACAATAGTTGATGTAGTTGCGGAAGTAAAAAAAGAAGAAGAGCCTTTTATATTTGTGAAAGGTGAAGAATCAGTTGTTGAAACTACAGTTCAAACAGAAATTGTTGAAGAGCCAATCATTGAAGCTCCTATCGTTCATGAGAACACAACCGAAATTGCATTTGAAGTAAAGAATGAAGTTTCGGAAATCTCTTTCACTGAAAGTAACGATGTTATTAATTCAATTGAAAGTGAATTGAATAACGAAGTGAAAGCGGAAGAATCTATGTTCAATGAGATCACTTTCACCAACTCAGAAACAGTTAATCCCGTTAATGAAACACCGGTTGTAAATGAGGATCTGAGTGCGGAGGAAATTGCAAGATTAGAACGCGAAGAAAAAATCAGGGCTGCACAGGAGCGTATCAAAAAGCTAAAAGATATCTCTTTAAAATTAAAAAGCCCTGAAGGATTATATGAGCTGGAAAAAGAGCCTTCATTTGTAAGACAGAATATCAAACTGAATGATTCGAATTACTCAACTGAATCAAACGTTTCACGATATACACTTTCTGAAGGTGACGATAAAAAAATGGAGATCAAACCGAACAATCCATTTTTACACGACAATGTTGACTAGACGATTAGAGTATCTTTGAACAGGAAAAAGAAGCTTACGGGCTTCTTTTTTCATTTCAGATTATACTAATAGTCCATCTATCTTCGCTTATTTCAGAGTAATAGCATTAATGCAAATATTGTTTATTTTTGGTTTATACCCTTATCAATATCCGTTTATGAAAACAAGAGCCTTCCAAAAGTTATTTTATTTATTAGCTATACTTACTATATCAGCATGCAGTACCCTTAAAACGGTTAAACTTATGAAGCGTGGAGAAGTTGAGCAGAAGCAATTTAAAGTAGAAGTACCATTTGAAATGAGACTGGGTGTGATAGTAATAAAAGTGAATATAAATGGCATCGATCGCGATTTTATTGTGGACACCGGTGCTCCCAATGTGATCTCAAAAGAACTGTCTGAAGAATTAAAACTCACAGCGGTTACCAATCGAAAAACGGGCGATTCCCAGGGCAACTCTTCCAGCTTAAGTTATGTTGAAATAAAAAAAATAACGATTGGCGGAATAAATTTTCTGAATACCGGGGCAGCAGTAGGTGACTTAAAACAATCAACAGAAGTAGGCTGTTTACGTGTAGATGGTTTTATCGGCGCCAATTTAATGCGAAAAGCGATCTGGCAATTTGACTATACAAAACAATTGATTACGATTACCAGCAGTATGGATTCTCTTGAAGTTCCCGCGAATGCTGATAAAATCAATTTTTATTCCCGAATTACGGGAACTCCACTTGCAGATATTGAATATAATGGGGTAATGGACAAAGGCGTAACAATTGATCTGGGTTCCAATGGAGATTTCTCAAGCTCGAAAAGAGTATTTGACAAA
>DASWXS010000603.1:0-2816 GCA_036405375.1 Bacteroidia bacterium | reverse complement strand
CCCGCCCGAACGACGTTCAGTCGGGCGGGGATTCTGGGCGGAGCCACACCATAGAGCAGTTATTTTTGACTGCTCTGTTTTTTTTTACAATCATGTTCTATGCTTATGTAATAAAAAGTTTAAAAGATGGATCTTACTTTTTTGCCAGCTTAACTATACACCAAACAATTTCACCAACTGGCAGATTAGTCGTACATTTACTACAAAAAACAATTATACTGAGAGTATTAATTCCCATAGGATTTTTGGTAGCATTTATTGGTTGGATTTTATATCGCTTACTGATAAAAAAAGATTTTCGGCAGAACTTAAATAGTGTTGGTGTTGGCTTATTCTTTTTTGGAGTTTGGGCGGTACTTTATTTTTTCATATTGAAATTCTGAGTATTTGCTCTATTTTTATGAAGTAATCCTTTCGTTTTACCTTCACTATATAAAAAATGGAAACTACTCCATCAAAAAATCTTAAGAAAAGGTTTTATGCTGCCATTGCACTGGTATCTGTTATTTTTGCGATCACCATACTTTCAGCACCTGACTCATTGGAAAACATGAGTAGAGAAACATTAATCATTAAAGATGCGCCCGTATTTTTAAAGCAGCGAAACGGAAATTCGCACGATTATAAAATCCATATCAATAGCGACAAATTTCAAACCCCGCTGGAAATAACAGGGGCTGATTTAGAGTTTACAGACAGAAAAGGCCTGCAAAATGAGTTAAGGAAAGGCGATACGGTTGAAATTAAATATCACCATACATTTATTGTTCAGCTTACAAAAAAGGGCAAAACCTATATGGCCCCCGAAAAAGCATTCAAAAGCGGTGAATCTATGGAAAAATGGGTTTTCTGGGTATGCCTGGTTTCCCTGATTATTTGTATTACAGGACTTGTTTTAACAATATCAGGAGTTAAGCGTTTGGGCTGGGTAACAACAATAGTTGTAATAATAGTTGCAGGTGTTTTATTCTTCGTGTTCGATGTCCACTTTTCTAATACAATTGAGTACACAGAATTTTCATAATCTTTTTTTTCTTGACCTCAACTGCGATTCCCATTTTTATAAACTAATTCAAAATGAGAAACCCGGAAAGGTTTTCCTGGTTTCTCATTTTTGTGGTACCTATAATAGTTTAACCCGTTCTTCCTCCAGGTCAATCTGGTAGATTTGTTCTAAAATGATCTGGTCATGGATCTCAGGATCTTTATTCAATTGGGCTAAAAATTTCCGTTGGTTTTCCAATAGTTCCAGGTATGCCTCTTTTGTTTCCGCACTCATTTTCAAATGCTCGGGCTGACTGATCTGGTGTTCCCATTGTTCTGCAATGCTTTGCAAATGCGTATCATGAAGTGTTTCTTGTTTTTCTTTTACCAGTCTTAATGTTTCTTTTACCAATTGATCTTTAACCCTTAATCTCATTTCTTCTTCTTTCAATTCTCCGGAAGGATCAAAAATATTTGAACGTTTTATGAAGTAAGGCAAGGTAAGTCCCTGTACCAGCAAAGTCAAAAGGATCACGATGAATGTAATAAACAGGATCAGGTTCCGGTATGGGAAAGGCTCTCCGTTTTCTAGCGTAACAGGAATAGCTAGAGCCGCAGCTAATGATACAACACCGCGCATTCCTGTCCAGCTCAATAGCAATGGAGTTCTCCACATCCTTTTCCGGTTGTTCCTGTTTGGGGCCACACTGGGTCTGAAAATGAGCGTAGCAAACAATGCAGCGTATGAGCTGATCATACGCGCAATAATCAGTATAATGGTTACAAGCACACCATAACCAATAGCCAGGCTCAGGGGAATTCCATCTGCTTTTAATCCATCTACTACCTCAGGAAGTTCGAGACCGATCAGCATAAAAACAATTCCATTCATAATGAAAATCATAGCTTCCCAAAAACTATATCCATGCACGCGACTGGAACTATTCAAAAACGAAAGTCTGCGATTGGCTAAAAACAAACCTCCTGAAACAACTGCCAGTACTCCTGAACTATGCACCTGTTCTGCGATCCAGTATAAAAAATAAGGTTCGATGAGCGTAAATACAATGTCTGACGGGGCATCGGTTGGTAACAGTTTATGAGCCTGCATAAACAACCATCCGAATAAAAGCCCGATACCAATTCCGCCCACAACCATCCACAGGAAACTGAATGTTGCATCCTGGAAAACAAACTGTCCTGTTCCAACCGCTGCCAGCGCAAACCTGAAGATAATAAGCGAGGAAGCATCATTAAGCAAACTCTCTCCTTCTAAGATGGCTGAAGTTGACCTGGATACTCTTACAAACTTCATAATAGCTCCTGTGCTCACTGCATCGGGAGGAGAAACAATTCCACCTAATAAAAAGCCTAAAGCAAGTGTAAAACCCGGAATGAGATAAGTGGTGGATACAGCAACGGTAAGCGCAGAGAACAACACTACCAGGAATGCAAAACTGCCAATGATACGCCACCATTTTTTCATCTCCTTAAAGGAAATGCTCCAGGCAGCTTCGAAAAGAAGAGGTGGTAAAAATATGAAGAAGATCATGTCCGGATCTACTTTTACTTTGGGTAAACCAGGGATGAAACTGATCGCTAATCCTGCTATTACCAATAATACGGGATAAGCAATCTTTAGCTTCGTTGCCAGCATTTCTATCAGCACTATTGCAGCAACCAATGCCAGCATAAAGGGTAATTGTTCATGCATATCTTAATACAATTTTCTGAATGAATTTTAACAAATGTAAGCGATTCCTATTTTGTAAAAAAATACCGGGAAGCGAATCGACTCTATCTCAAACATGTAATTTGTTTGCATGATAAAT
>DASWXS010000602.1:0-2049 GCA_036405375.1 Bacteroidia bacterium | reverse complement strand
AATACACCATCGTGTAACTGTTCTACAATAGGATCATTCACACTTTTATAGTTGATAAGAAAAATAGGTTTTAAATAGAATTCAGAATTGGAATGCGAACGGAATTTTTTCAGAATGATACGTGTAAAATCAGGATCGTTTGCCTCCAGTACAATAGCATCATATCCTACCAGGTGATCGATCTTCAGCCCGCTGAAGCTCTCAAACAGGTAAAATAGCTGGTTGTCGTAGTTGAGTACGTTATTCTGAAATTCTATACGCGATTTATTTGAAGTTGCGCTCATCAAT
Organism: Bacteroidia bacterium; assembly: GCA_036405375.1. GTDB lineage: Bacteria > Bacteroidota > Bacteroidia > B-17B0 > Aurantibacillaceae > JADJDM01. Next base: position 1,761 of record DASWXS010000602.1, on the reverse strand, counting down.
TACTGTATTTGAATTTAGAAATATCGACACTCATCTTGTAAAATGTTCTCCACTTGCTCATTTCGTTTGCATCTACAGGATAGATATCGCCGGCTATACTGCGCGTAGTAGGTTCATATTTTTTCTGGAATTCTTCAGGCAAAGTATAAGTTGCAATGTAAAAACGTTTCAGGTAACCAAGACTTGAAGAGCCGTCAGGGAAAGTGATCTTGAATACATCACCTACTTTAAAATGTCCTACATCTTCCTGGTCGAAGAATGCTTTGATAAACGCAGGATGATCTTTATGCATAGTCATAATGTCTTCCGACTTCAATGCTGTTTCAGTTGGATGAATGTAAATACGGGTAATGATTCCATCCATTGGCGCTTTGAAATAACGCTCTTCGCTCAGCAATTCATCACTGAATGTAATGCGCTGGTTTTTCATATAATCGCTTAGGCTGTTCCCGCCGCCGTTTGCACTCATACTAATATCCTTTACCGATCTGCTAGCTGTATTGTCGAAAGGCTTCAGCGTTTTCATCAAACCTGCTAACTCCGAGTTTTCACTCTTCAACTTCAGGTTCTCCGTTTTTAATTTCATAATTTCTGTTTGAACATAATCGAGACGTTGTTTTGGAAGTACATCTAAAATTACCTCATTGCTCAAACGTTTTAATTCCCCTTCGTAATTTTTGACGAGGTTACTGTTCTCACTTATCTTAACGTTGTTTACTGCTATCGCTTTTTTAAGATTGTACAATTCTTTCAGCCACCAGTAATCCTGCCCGCCTGTGCTGGTCACTCCTCCCAGGCTAAGTGCCGTGGCACCGGAACCACTGATGTCCTGGTCAAGATCGAGTACATAAGAAAACAATGTGTCGTTTTTGCAAACGCTGTCTCCCTCATGAACATAAATATCAATTAAACGTGCGTCGTCGGTTAACCTCACTTTTGTGCTTTCAATGATAACATGTCCAAAGGCATGTACCATTACAAATTTGTTCAACAAATAATACGCAATGAAAATAAGGAAAGCGAAAAGTAATACCAGGTACACAATCCTGTCCCAGTTCCTTCGCTTCTTTATCTTCTTTTCATTCGTGATCCGAATGAGCGATTTATTTCGTTGAAAGTTTAAACTTTTCATTTTTAATCTTCTTTCTTTAGCCGGATCTCTTTTTTGTCCAGCTCAATCAAACCCTCATAATCGTGATAAGCAGTATGCTTAATGCCGATCTTTTTATAATGCTCGTTCATTTGCAGGCGGTCTTCAAAGTCCTTTGTTCGTAAAGCCAGAACTACTTTGTCTCCGCCCAGTTTAATTTCTTCAACTATTTTTTTCTTAATAAAATCCACATCCACATTTTCATAAGCCATGAGATAAACCTTATCACATTTTGCAAATAATTTTTGTAATACCGTATCCGGGTAATTGAGTGGAATAGAAACACTCAGGCGCAAATTTTTGCGTTTACAGAAGATTGCAGCGGAGTCAATAAGATTCATATACTTATTAAAATATAAATCCTTGTTCTCTTTAAAATCATTGAACGTATGTGGCTCCACATCCAGGTGAAGACCTTTTACCAGGTTAAGCGGAAGCTGTGCCGCCAGGCTGTCCGAAAATTTTCCAAAGCCACCTTTTACCAGGTTGTTGTTACCTGTCATAACAGAAAAAGAGCGGGTATAATTCTTATTGATGAATGTATTCAATAATTTAAGATAGGCTTTGTCATTTTTATAGGAGATGATCAATTCATTAAAATTATTGAGATT
>DASWXS010000601.1:0-6140 GCA_036405375.1 Bacteroidia bacterium | reverse complement strand
AGCGGTCGGCCTGCTCAAACGATTTGGAAATAATATTTAAAAGTGAGTCCCTGTTTTCTTTATTCGCATCAATCCTGTCTGTTGTTTTTTCATCAAAAACGCCACTGATACCAAGTCCGTTGCAAAGCTGGTTCACACATTTCAGGTACAGCATACTTTCCTGGGTTTGTTCAAACACACTCGTATAGCAAAGATCGGTTCCGTATACACCGAGGTTCAGTGCTTTGTAATCATCAGTACTATATGATTTATATTTATCAGGGTCGTTTAATAAAGCGCCATCGTATTCGATGCCTGCATCAGTTACCATACGGGTGATCTCACTGGTTCCGGGAACAGAATTAAAGATGTTTTGGGCATTGGCTTTCACCTTAACATCCAGTACTTGTGTGGTATCGGTTCCAATATCGTCGGTACTATCCGGATCAGATGAACAAGAAAAAAACAAGGGTAACAAAGCGAACGAAAATGTTACAAAAAGTATTTTCTTCATACAGGTGTTTTGTACAAATATATTAAACAAAGTGAGTAATGTAAAATTTTGATGCTAAATTTAGGTAAACTGCCTTATTTGAATGATGGTGCCGGATTATGGAGGGATACAATCTTAACTTACCGTTTCAAATGCAGTTTTTCGAAGTATTCCCAGCTCCTGCATTGAATGGCAGAGCGTGGTGATCTCACCAGGTGTATTAAATGAATGCAGGCATACCCGCAGGCGTTCGCTGCCTGCTCTTACTGTCGGGCTTTTTATTGGACGTACATCATATCCTTTTTCACGAAGCGACCTGGATGCATCGCTTACTTCTTTATTACCAGGAACGATTACGCAATGAATGGAGCTGTCGGAAGATAAAAGGTTGTTGTAACCTTCACTCAGTTTTTTAAATAACCGGATGTTCTCTCTCAATTTGTTTATTTCATTGCTTTCTTCCAGCAGGTTGTATGCTGCGTCTATAGAAGAGTAGGAGTGAGGCGATAATGCAGTAGTATAAATGAACGAACGCGAAAAATTAACCTGGTATTCTTTTAATAGCTGAGAACCGCATACAACAGCACCATGCACACCCAGCGCTTTGCCAAATGTATGGATGCGGGCAAAACAGTTGCTTTCGATTTCCATAGCATTACAAAGGCCTTTTCCTTTCTTCCCAAAAACTCCGGTTGCATGAGCTTCATCAACAATCAGGTGAAAGGCGTATTTTTCTTTTAACCCGATTATTTCTTTCAAAGGTGCTGAATCTCCATCCATAGAATAGATGGATTCAATCACAACATATACATTTCCAGCTGTTTTTTTTGAGCTGAGTAATCTTTCAAGGTCACCCAGATCGTTGTGCCTGAATTTATAGAACGCAGCATGTGATAAACGCATGCCATCGTGAAGCGAGGCATGTATAAGCTCATCATATAGAAACAGATCATCTTTTTTTCCGATGCAGGATAACAAACCAATATTGGCATCATACCCTGAATTGTAAATGACAGCGGCTTCTGAGTGGTGAAACAGCGCTATCTTATGCTCAAGAGCTTCTATAGCCTCAGAGTTTCCGGAAATCAAACGCGAACCGGTAGAGCCATTATTTGTTCCATAAAGCGTGTCATTCTGATCGGCAGTGATACCTAAAACTGAACTTCTCGAAAAACCGAGGTAATCGTTCGAACAAAAATCAATAAGTCCTTTATTCTTATACAGCACACGAAACAGGTTTTCCTCTTTCCGTTTGTTCAGCGCCTGTATTAATGAATCAGGAAAAGACATTGTTGTTTTTTAAGCGTTTACTGCCTGCTCTTCATGCTTATGCTTGTCGGCAAAAGCAGCTTTCGGCTTTAGGCCAAGAATATCAAACATTTCCATATCCTGGTTAAATTCAGGGTTTGGAGTAGTGAGCAATTTGTCTCCCGCAAAAATAGAATTAGCTCCTGCAAGGAAACACAAGGCCTGCCCTTCCATGCTCATGCTCAAGCGTCCTGCTGATAAACGAACTGCTGTAGTCGGAATAACAATACGTGTAGTTGCGATCATACGCACCATATCCCAGATCGGAACAGGTGGCTGGTCTTCAAGCGGTGTTCCTTCAACAGCAACCAATGCATTAATTGGAATTGATTCAGGAACCGGGCGAAGTATACTCAGCGTATACAGCATACCAATGCGGTCTTCTGCTTTTTCTCCCATACCGATTATACCACCTGAGCAAACAGTTAAACCTGCCTTGCGTGCATTGTTGATGGTATTTAAACGATCATCGTAATTACGGGTTGAAATAATATTGTTATAATTTTCTTCAGATGTATCAAGATTGTGGTTGTATGCATACAAGCCGGCATCCGCGAGTTTTCTTGCCTGGTTTTCAGTAAGCATGCCCAATGTACAGCAAACTTCCATACCCATGTTGTTGATGCCTTTAACCATATCCAATACACGATCAAAATCTTTATTGTCGCGAACTTCTCTCCAGGCCGCTCCTAAGCAAACACGTGATGCGCCTCCTTTTTGAGCATTTTCTGCAAGGCTCAGCACTTCAGCGGTTGGCATTACTTTGTGCACTTTAACCTCTGTATTATAGCGCGCTGCCTGTGGGCAATACGCACAATCTTCAGGACACCCGCCGGTTTTGATAGAGATAAGTGAACTAACCTGCACTTCACCGGTTTTGTGATATTGTTTGTGCACTTCAGAAGCTTTTTGAACAAGCTCTAAAAGTGGAGTATTATATAGATCTAAAATTTCCTGTTTGGTCCAGTCTCTTTGTTGCATCATATGCGTTATACCTTAGGTTTGTGCAAATATACGTTAAATCTATTCTGTGTGAATTAGAATGGTTAATAATTTGGTAAACACTTTATGAAATGCATTTGAAAATTGCCTTAATTTGTATCTTAAATGAAATTTAGCTTCCTGAAAATACTTTTATGTTCGCTGGTTCTGCTATTTGCAATGCCTGATGATATATATGCGCAGAATGATGAAATGTTTAAAGGCAAGCATAAATACCGACACAGAAGAAGGGGCAGAAGAGAACAAAGGAATAAAACGGCTTACAATCCTTATATAGATCCGGATACGCAGAAATCTAAAAAGCTCGCGACAAAGGATATGAAAAAGGAAGAGAAAAAAGTATTCAAACGCTCCAAGAAAAACATCCGCAAGGAGAAACGTAAGCTGAGAAGAACGAAGGGCGCTTACAAAAAATAATTATTTCAGGAATTTTTTGTTGAACATCAGCGGAAGCAAACTTTCGATGCTTTCGGAAATATATATTTTACCGGTTTCGCCTGCCATGATCATCCGTATTTTTTGTTCGTAACGTGTTTCATATTCAGCAATAGCCTGGCGGCATGCGCCACAAGGTGTTACCGGCTCGCTGATCACCTGCGATTCTGCTTTCACTGTTACCGCAAGTGCCTTTATTTTAACGCCCGGGTATTTTGCTCCCGAATAATAAATAGCTACCCTTTCTGCACATAAGCTGGACGGATAAGCAGCATTTTCCTGGTTATTACCAACTACGATCTCACCGTTTTCGAGCAAAATAGCGGCTCCCACGTTAAAGTGTGAGTAAGGTGCATAAGCATTTTCGAGTGATTTGCGTGCATGCATCAGCAACAAACGGTCTTCATTGGCAAGATCCTGCTCTGTTCTGTATACTTCGAAAGAAGAGATGACTTGTATTTTTTCTTTATTCATAAATGATGAATTAATGAAATGGGGGGCTAAAGTAGTTATAAGTTGTAGAAAACATTGAGAATTTTAATTTTTTTAGGTGAACAAACGCTCAGGGTCTGCATATTGATGAAAAAAGCTGCCCTTCTGAGCAGCTTTTAATTTTTGATAAAATAAAATTTATTTATTTCGGACCTTCTTTTTTTGGTGTGGTTTCATCCTTTTTAGGATCGCCAGCAGTTTTATTTGAACTGTTATTGGCCTTTGTACCTCCCTTTGTTGGAAGACCCTGACTGTTTATCGCCATTCGTGTCCCACTTTTTTTTGTAGTATCCTGTTCGGTTTTTTTAGGTTCTCCTTTTTGTGTTTTATCGTCCTGTGCAAATGTTGCAGTTGCTACAAGCATACCCAGTGATAAAAGTGGAATGTATAATTTGTTTTTCATATTGATTTTTTCAAAATCTTAGTCAAATATAATACCATTTTACAAAGCACAAAAACACAGGGCGATAAGTTTTGTTAAATCAGATAAACTTTTATAGGTTTGTAAAAAAACACGTCATGAGTATTATTCGTCCGTTTAGTTTTATGAAGTGGATTGATGAGAATCGCCATTTGCTAAAGCCGCCTGTAAATAACAAAGTTGTTTATAAGGATACAGAATTTACAATAATGGTTGTTGGTGGTCCGAATTCACGTAAAGATTACCATTACAATGAAAGTGAAGAGTTTTTTTACCAGATAAAAGGTGATATATTGGTAAAGATCCAGGAAGATGGAAAATCAGTTGAAGTGCCAATTAAAGAAGGGGAAATATTTTTATTGCCTCCAACCATCCCTCACAACCCGGTTCGTTATAAAGATACAATCGGTTTAGTTATCGAACGCAGGAGAAGAGAAGGAGAGAAAGACGGATTGCTTTGGTTTTGTGAGAGTTGTAATAATAAACTATACGAAGAATATTTTTTCTTAACGGATATTGCCAACCAGTTCCAGGCTGTTTTCGAGAAATTCTATACCAGCGAAGAGCACAGAACCTGCAAGAAATGCGGGCATAAAATGGACCCTCCTCCTGTTATTTCCTGATTCAATTGTCTTTAAATCAGTTTTTTAACGTTTTTTACTGCCCCGAAACCTAAGCATTTACCTATAAAGTACTTGCAAAACCCCTCTTTTTTTTCGATATTCGTATTCTCTTGAATAAGAGTATATTGCTATTATAACGATTTATTAAGGTTAATTTTAAATTGTAATTTCTGAAATTACACTTAGAGCTATGAAAAAAATATATGTATTTGCATTAGTTGTCATTTTCTCATTGATCAACTTTGCTTCCTTCGCACAGGTTAAAAAGGGCAAAAGTTTCAATATGACTGTTGAAATTGAGCGTAGTGTTTACGAAGGTATGAAGGAGCGTGGGCAATTGAACAGTAGGGTAAATTACCGTATTTTCGATCAGAACAATTCCTCAAATGCGAGAGGACCTTATGTTCCGGGCAATGATCACGTATTTGCAGGAACTTGCGGAACCTTACCACCATTAACGTATACCAATGTTACTTATGGCGGTCAGCTGGAAGTGGATGATGCTACTGAAGGTCCGATTGCGATTCCATTCACATTTTGTTTTTATGGAACCAATTACAACGCTTTGTATATCAATTCTAATGGTAATATAACTTTTGGTGCCGGATCAACTACATTCAGCTCTACGGGTTTCCCTACATCACCACAACAAATGATTGCTCCTTTCTGGGCAGATTTTGATAATGGTGGCGGAAACGGAGTTGGCCGTGTATCCATCGGTCCTGATTATTTTGTAATGACATGGGATAGTATCGGGTATTTTAATGAGCAGGGCGATAAGCGTAACACCTGTACGGTTATTATCACAGATGGTTTATCAACCATATTGCCTGCAGGTAACAACGTAGGTTTCTTTTATGATAATATGGATTGGACCACGGGTGGTGCATCTGGCGGTACTAATGGTTTTGGTGGAACCGCAGCAACTGTTGGTGTAAACAAAGGAGACGGAGTTAACTTTATACAAATCGGTCGTTTTGATACGTCAGGAACAGCATTTATTAGTAACACGGCGTTAAATAATGGTGTTGACTGGCTGGATAATAAATCATTCTTCTTTAATCTTTGTACTTCCGGAAATAATATCGCACCTGTATCTGTGAATTACACAAGCTGTGATACGGTTAAACTTTGCGGCTTTTCAGACACTTTGCTTTTGGAAAATTATTTTGCTTCACCTGAAACAGACCAGGTAACAACAGTTACTGTTTCGGCTCCTTCACTTGGAACAAATATATCTACATTTCAATATGACCCCGGGGCCTCGACGCATATAATAAACCAAATCATAACAACTCCGGCACTTGCAGGTTACCATACATTAACATACACTGCAACAGATAACGGTACCCCGGCACAAACTACCAATGTATCGATCACTCTTTTC
>DASWXS010000600.1:0-3952 GCA_036405375.1 Bacteroidia bacterium | reverse complement strand
TTCCGCCTTCTGAAATATCAAGAGGTGTTGGCGTGCATCCACACCGTGGAATCGAAACCATAACATTCGCTTACAAAGGTGGTGTAGAACATCACGACAGCAAAGGCAATCATGGCATCATCAACCCGGGTGATGTGCAATGGATGACTGCCGGCGGAGGTGTTTTGCATAAAGAATACCACGAGCAAACTTATAGCAAAAGTGGCGGCGCTTTCGAAATGCTACAGTTGTGGATTAACCTTCCGAAGAAACACAAAATGACGGAAGCCAAATATCAAAGCATTGAGCACGCTACCAAACCGGAGGTAAAATTGCCGGATAATAAAGGAAGTGTGTATGTAATAGCAGGTGATTACAAGGGAACAAAAGGAGTTGCTACTACCTTCTCTCCCATTAATATTTACGATATTCATCTCAACGAAAAAGGCGAGTGTAACTTTACTGTTCCGGCAGATTTTAATACAGGAATATTAGTGATTGATGGCGCTGTTACCATCAACGGGAAAGAAGTAGCTGAAAACCATTATGCGCAATTGAAAAACGAAGCCGGCGAGATACAGATCACTGCAAGTAAAAAAACAATACTGTTGGTATTAAGTGGACAGCCATTGAATGAGCCTTATGTTAGTTACGGGCCTTTTGTAATGAATACCGAAGATGAAATCAAGCAAGCCATTGAAGATTACAACAACGGTAAATTTGGATTCCTTCAATAAAGCGTAGCATATTCTTTAACCACCTATGTCTCTATGTGGTTAAAACATTATAGATTTGTTATAAACCAATAAACTATCACTACGTTCAAAAGCAACAGCAAAGGAATTCCCCATTTGAATTTTGTTTTCGCTGATTTATGGCGAACCGGAGATTGCATACCCAGGTAAATTCCTGTTGCTCCTAACACCAGTGCAAAAAAGAACAACGTATTTTCCGGGATGCGCCTGCCTTTGTTCATAGAACGGTACTTATCAATACACATGCAACAGTATGCAAAGCAATTGATGGCAATACAGTAATAGATAAGCAATTGCAGTTTACTCATATTGCTTTAATCATTCTGAAATTCCAGCAGGTCACCTGGCTGACAGTCCAGTGCCTTACAAATAGCTTCCAATGTGCTAAAACGTATTGCTTTTGCTTTACCTGTTTTGAGTATGGAAAGATTGGCCAATGTAAGATCTACTTTTTCAGAAAGCTCGTTTAAAGACATCTTTCTCTTAGCCATCATTACATCAAGATTTACAATGATTGCCATAGTTTATACGGTTAATTCGTTCTCTGTTTGGATTTGCACACCTTTCTTAAAGATCTGGGCTATTACAAAAACTACTCCTGCAAGGAACAGGTATTCACCTGCAGCTTCTGTTTCAGAGAGACCTGCAACAAATTTATTCAGCCACTTGGTTTGTATATTATACGCCAACCCTATACTCCATGATACCACAATAAAATAGCTGATGCGTTCTATCATTTTAGCTACATCAACAGTAAACGGACTTTCGAGCTTTATTTTCGACATTACTTTGATCACCAGGTATGCTGTATATGCCTGCAATACTTTTTTGATCACAATAAATGAAATCCGGGTTGAAAACTGCCACAAGCTAAAATCACGCAGGTTAACCCACTCTGCACTCGCATACTCATTCCATGCACCTTTTACATTTGCAATATTGAGAATAAAAGAAACAAGAAGTATTCCTGCTTCCACCATTAATCCTATAAATGCTATCCAGGTAAGTACATTAAGCACCATCAGTATTTTTTCTGTAGTTGTTTTCATGATTTTTAATTATTACAGCACAAATATCAGTAAATATTTATCGATAAACAATAAATAATAATTAAAAATCGATAATCAATTAAAACTCAGGGAAATAAAATTTACTGAATGAGTTCAGTTGTTGTTCTCGACTTCGTTCGAACTGACATGTGAGCTTTACTTCCCTGCCTTATTGTTCACTGCATCGCCAGAGCCCAGCTTCTGGTCGATCTGCATTTTACCGAAACGGTAATTGATGGTGATCCGTACCCTTCGTGTATCATACTTATCTATCCAGTACGAATTCTGGTTGCTGAATTTAGTAGTAACCCAGGTATAATCTTTATACAACACATCAAACACACCCACCATGATGTTTAGTTTTTTATCGAGAAATGACTTGTTGACACTTATGTGAATAGCACTACGTGGGCTATACAGTTGTGGTCCGTCTTTGAATGGGGAGCCACGCCCGCACCAAACCTGTATCTTGAAATCCTTTGGCAGATAAAACTCCTGGTTAAAATTAAAATACACATTTGTATTTTCAGAGCTCACATCTTCGTTCATTATTTTTGCTTCCAGGTGCCTGTACATACCAATTGCGTATAGCTGGAAACTATACCATTTTATTCGTTTTTGTGCTGACAAACTATAATAAAATTCATTACGAACCGGGAAATTAAAAATGGTATCCACGCTTACTTTAGAATTCTGCGGTGTGAACGAATACCAGAAAGTAAAATCTTTGGTATAAGTTGCCCCCAGGCTTTGCGTAATGAACTGGTTGTAGTTGTGATCGATATTAATAGCATGCGTATACATCGGTCTTAATTCCGGATTACCCACGCTATAATTTAACTGCTCATTAAATGTACGTACCGGGTTCATCATACCATACCAGGGCCTGTCGATGCGATAACTATAAGCGGTGGTGATTGTATTCTTTTTATTGAGCGTAAAATCCACACTCGCACTAGGGAATACATTAAAATAATTACGTGCGAATTTATAACCTGTCTTCAGGTCCTTTGCATGAATATCTGTTTCCTCTGCACGTAAACCTATACTAAAACCAAACTTATCCCAGCTCCTCGCTAATGTTGTGTAAGCTGCCAGTATGCGCTCTTTGTACCTGTATACATTGTACAAGGTTGTATCTCCTGCAAACAAACCGGTTGATTGGTTAGAGAACTGCAATTCGGTGCTGCTGTAGTTATCTGTAAAGCTCGATTTTAAACCTGATTCAATTGAAAATTTATTTTTAAAGGTTTTATTCAGGTCTACCTTCTGAGTATATACTTTAAAGTCGCGGTCATTAAATGTATTGTAAGTGCTGGCAGGTGCTATTTCCGTATCAGTACCGTCGTAAAAACGATTCCTGTTTTCTTTGTCTTGTTTTTCCAGGTAATTATTATACCCCGCATTGAATTTGATCTGCCCGCCGGTTGAATCTATTTTTTGCAGGAAACTTAAATTATAATTGGGAGCAATGGCCTTATATTTATCCTTTGTGGTGAATACCAGCTTACCATAGTTAAATTCGTTGCTATTACTGATAATTGTTTCTGTTTTGCTATCGTAATGATCGTTATTGGTATTTCCATTAATATAAAAACCAATAACCGACTTATCAGTAAGGTCATATTCAATTCCCCCGCTTCCATTGAACACCCGCTGGAAACTCTCGGTTTGGCCTTTCGAATTGATGGATTCGGTAACGCCATTACTGATCAGCTCGCGCTTGAGTTGGTTTACATTTATCCCATCCCAGTATCCAAAAGAGAAATTACTGAAGATACTCAGTTTATTCGCTTTGTAATTAAAGGCTCCTGAAGGACCGGTACGGAAACGTTTGCCCATGCTCGCTCCCAATCCAATATTGCCATTATAACCTTTAACTTTTGCTTTTTTGGTAACGATATTGATGAGACCACCGGTTCCTGCTGCATCATAACGCGCAGGAGGATTTTTAATCAGCTCAATTTTTGAAACCACATCTGCACTCATTCCCTGGAGCATATCCAACACCTGCGGAGCCGGCATTTGCTGCAATCGGTCATCGATGAGAAACCTAGCGCCACCAATTCCATTAATGGTAATATTGTTCTGTGCATCAATAATTACACCGGGTACACGTTTCAGTAGTTCCAATACAGTGTTACCTTTTGCCAGGATATCATCTTCCAC
>DASWXS010000599.1:0-5779 GCA_036405375.1 Bacteroidia bacterium | reverse complement strand
CCTGGTTGTCCTTCTTCTCCATTTTCTGCTTGTCGTCCTTGTTGCTTTCCTCTTTGTTCTGCTGTTGTTTTTTCTGATCATCGCTTTGACCGCCACCTTGCTTTTGTTGCTCTTTGAGTTTTTTTATTGCGTAAGCAAGATTATAACGCGTGCTGTCGTCCTTCGAATTTATTTTCAACGAGTTTTTGTACGCAGAAATGGCACGATCATAATTCTTCCCTTTCAAATATGCATTGCCAAGATTATGAAATGCCTGGCGCAATGTATCCTGGTTATTGGTCGACTTGATCACGTTTTCGAATTGGTCTGCCGCTTCACCATATTTACCTTGTTTGTAATAAGTGTTTCCCAGGTTGTACTCAGCTTTCAAATAACCTTGTTTTTCGTTCAGCGACTGCAGGTAATTTTTTTCTGCATCTCCAAACTTCCCGTTTTTGTATTTGCGGTTTCCTTCCCGCAATACTTTTTTCTCTGCCTGTGCAAATGAACTCGCTCCAACGCAGAATAAAAGCGCGAACAAAAGCAGTTTTAATGCAGGTATGTTAACTGTTGTTTTCACTTCCAAAAAGATTAAGTTTTTTCCACCACTCACTGGTACGTTCGTTTATGAAGAAATCGATCAGTAAAAAGAAAATGGCTGCATAAATCCCCCAGATGTATTGATCATCATAATCAGTATACATTTTCGATTCTATCTGTTTTCTTTCCAGCTCATTTAATTTCCCCATAATAGCACCCAAACCAACATCAGCATTGTTTGCTTTTACGTATGCGCCTTTCCCTGCCGATGCAATGTCCAGCAAAAGTTTCTCATTTAATTTCGTAACAACTGTGTTCCCTTCTTTGTCTTTTCTGAACCCTGATTTCATCCCGTTTTGGAAAGCAGGAATAGGAACTCCTGTGGCCGAGCCAACGCCAATGGTATTGATGATCACATTTTTCGCTGCAGCATCTTCAGCTGCTTTAATTGCGCCTTCTTCATGATCTTCTCCATCAGTAATAATGATAATGGATTTATTCTTGCCTATATCCTCTCCAAACGATTCCATAGAAAGGTTGATGGCTTCTGCAATGTTTGTTCCCTGCACCGGAACAATGCCGGGACTTATAGAGCCTAAAAATAATTTTGCAGCTCCGTAATCGGAAGTAATCGGAAGCTGTACATAAGCATCGCCTGCGAAAACAATTATGCCAATACGATCGCCTTCCAGTTTATCAATGAACTTCTCCAAAGCCTGTTTTGCACGTTCCAGGCGATTAGGAGAAAGATCTTCTGCAAGCATGGAGTTAGACACATCGAGGCAAATCATCAGGTCGCCGCCTTCGCGTTTCACGTCCTGCATTTTGGAACCGGTTTGCAAATTGGCAATGGCAAATATCAATGAGCAGAATGCAAGAAACCACAGGATCACTTTTATGGTACGTTTGTCACCTGATACATTCGGAATCATTGCTTCAATAAGAATAATGTCACCTAGTTTTTTTAATTGCTTTTTCCTCCGGTTAGCCAGCCATATATAAAGTAGCAGCAGCACCGGCACTAACAGGTACGCCCACAAATATGCTTTATTTTCGAACTGAATCATTATGGCAATCCTCTGAATATGGTATACTTTAATAAAAACTCAACTAATAACGCTATAGCAGCAACACAGGCAAAGAAGAAAAAACGCTCAGCTTTGTTGCTGAAATTTCTTTCGTTGATGGTTGTTTTTTCCAGCTTGTCAATTTCCGAATACACTTGCTTTAAACTTTTGTTATCGGTAGCGCGGAAATATTTCCCACCGGTCATATTTGAGATTTTTGTCATCACTGCTTCGTCAATCTCCACATCTACATAATCAAATTCCACCTGGCCATTTGGATATATGGCAACCGGCGTATAGGCTTTACCCATTGTTCCTACACCAACCGTGTAAATACGAACACCAAATGTTTTAGCAATCTCACCTGCAGTTAAAGGTGCAATTTCTCCTACATTGCTCACGCCATCGGAAAGCAGGATCACTACTTTACTTTTAGCAGTGCTTTCTTTTACACGGGCCACAGCATCTGCCAATCCAACCCCAATTGCTGTACCATCTGCCAATTGCCCTGTTTTAACCTGTGAGATAATGTTTTTTAAAACGTTTTTATCTGTTGTTAGCGGGCATTGGGTAAATGCCTCGCCGCTAAAAATTACCAGTCCGATCCTGTCATTTACACGGGCGTCAACAAATTCCTGTGCTACTTCCTTAGCTGCTTCCAAACGGTTGGGGTCAAAATCTTTTGCGAGCATGGAATGACTTACGTCCATACATAAAACAATATCAATCCCTTCAGCTTTTACGTCTTTCCAATCGGTCCTGGATTGTGGGCGGGCCAGCACACATATCAATGCAGAATAACATACCAGGCGAAGTATAAAAAGGGAATGGCGAAGTTTTACTTTCAGCGATGAATTTATTTTTCCTAAACCATGCAGTGAAGAAAAATGAAATTCACCTTCCTGCTTTTTATTTCTCCAGATATACCAGCCAATCAGCAATGGAAAGATAAGGAAGTACCAAAAGGCGTCCTTATTGCTGAATGTTATATCATAGAAAAAACTGATCACGGTTGCTGGTTGTTAAATTGAGAATTTTCGGGAGTGATTTCTTCACGTAATGTTCCTTTTACAAACTCGAAGGCGTTATTTAAAGTTAGTTCGTTTTCAACGTCGATAGGTTGTGCTTTTGCAAACTTTACATAATCAGCAAGTGAAAGAATTTGTTTCAATCTGTCCTTGCTTACATTGTCAATAACCTGCGAACGCATTACCTGCATGATTTCATCGGTGGTTAATTCCATTGCCATCACTTCATAGCGACCTTCAATATAAACACGTATAGTATCGGTAATAGCGGTATAATATTCTTTTGTTTTTCCTTCCTGCCATAATTTCATGGTGCGGATAGTTTCCAGGTCACGCAGTGCTGTGATGTGTGGTGGAATTTTTGGTTTCTTTATTATTTCAGGTTCTTTCTTTTTCTTTTTGCCCGCTTTATATATGAAGTAGTATACAATAGCGAGTATGGCCAGTATCGCAACTCCCCAATACATGTAAGGTAGATACTCTTTCCAATTCGTCGGCTCATCAAAAATAGGTTTGATATCTTTGATAGAGGCTTCAGCTGTATCTACAGGAACAGTCAGTACTTCCAGCAAAAGCGCCTGTGTATAAACAGGATGCGCAGTATCGCCGTTTACAATAAATTTGAAAGGAGGCATCGCCCAATAACCCGAATCAAAGGATGTAATGTGTATAGTTTGATGTTGTTGAATGGTATGCGGGTCGTTTTTGTCTGGAATAGTAGTATCAATTTGTGAAACATTTACTACTTCAATTTCTTTGCGAATCGTGTCGCCCAATTGAGGCCATTGGATCTTCAGATCTTTTGCAGTTCCCTTAAAATTAATGAAGAGGTCGATCTTTGCCTGTTCACCAATCCTTATTTTGCTGGTATCGATAAGCGCGTATGCCTGGACCTCCTGGGCAAAAGAAAACTTCTGGAACAACACAGCAAGTAATATGATAATGTATTTGGTCAATTGCTTCATATTATCTGCGTTTGAATAAATTCATCAATGGTTGTATATACGATTGATCGGTTCTTAAACGAACATGATCAACGCCTGCTTTGTTCATCGTATCTTTTACACGGTGATCGTGAGCAACCCTGTTCAGTTTAAGCTGATGCTGAAATGCTTTGCTGGAGGAGTCTACCCATTTTATTTCACCTGTTTCAAAATCCTTTAGCTTGATAAGACCAATAGGAGGTATTTCCTGTTCACTTTTATCATAGATCTCCAATGCTACTATATCGTGTTTTTTATTCGCGATTTTAATAGCATCTTCGTAAGGATTGGTATCAATAAAATCAGAAACAACAAATACAATGCTTTTTTTCTTTACTACATTGGTGAGGTATTTTAATGCCTGTGCAATATCTGTTTTAGTATTGGAAGGCTTTAAACTCACCAGTTCGCGAATGATTCTCAGGATATGTGTTTTGCCTTTGTTAGGCGGAATGTATTTTTCAATTTTGTCGCTGAAAAAAATCACCCCGATTTTATCATTGTTGGTGCTTGCCGAAAAAGAAAGTACCGCGCAAAGTTCAGTGATGAGGTCTTTTTTTGTTTGTTTGTGTGTTCCGAATAAACCGGAGGCGCTTACATCCACCAGTAATACAACATTCAGCTCACGCTCTTCTTCAAATACTTTTATGTATGGTGTTCCAAAACGGGCCGTTACATTCCAGTCGATAGTCCGAATATCATCTCCTGGTGTATATTCACGCACTTCGCTAAAAGCCATACCACGTCCCTTAAAAGCACTGTGGTACTCGCCCGAGAAAACCTGGGCAGAGAGACCGCGTGTTTTAATTTCGATCTTGCGTACTTTTTTTAGCAGCGTTTGTGTATCCACTTTTTTGAAATGTTGAATGATAAATTATAAATGTTGAATTAAGAAATTTATCATTCAAAATTCAACATTCAAAATTGGTTTACGGAACTTCAACTGTATTAAGGATCTCGTTGATGATATGCTCGGTTGTGATGTTTTCCGCTTCCGCTTCGTAGGTTAAACCAATACGGTGACGCAGAATATCCATACACACAGCACGTACATCTTCCGGAATTACATAACCTCTGCGTTTGATAAATGCGTATGCTTTTGCAGCAAGCGCAAGATTGATACTCGCACGTGGTGAACCACCAAAGCCGATCAGCGGTGCAAATTTTTCCAGCTTATGTTCTTTAGGGAAACGGGTTGCGAAAACAATATCTACTATATACCGTTCGATCTTTTCATCCATGTATACATCACGAACAATTTTTCTTGCTTCAATAATATCTTCCGGTTTCAGGATCTGGTTAGGAACTGGCATTCCTTCCGGCGAAATGTTGCTGGCAATGATCTTTCTTTCTTCTTCCTTGCTTGGATAACCGATCACCACTTTCAGCATGAAACGATCTACCTGTGCTTCAGGCAAAGGATAAGTTCCTTCCTGCTCAACAGGATTTTGTGTTGCAAGTACAAGAAACGGGTTAGGTAATTTAAATGTTTGCTCACCAATAGTTACCTGCTTCTCCTGCATAGCTTCAAGAAGCGCACTCTGCACTTTTGCAGGGGCACGGTTGATCTCATCGGCCAAAACGAAATTGGCAAATACAGGCCCTTTTTTTATGGTGAATTCTTCTTTTTTCTGATTATAGATCATAGTACCCACAAGGTCGGCAGGTAAAAGATCGGGTGTAAACTGGATCCGGCTGAATTGACCACCGATACATTTACTTAGAGTATTGATAGCAAGAGTTTTTGCCAGTCCCGGAACACCTTCCAAAAGAACGTGACCGTTTGATAACATCCCGATCAGTAAACGTTCTACCATGTAACGTTGTCCTACGATCACTTTATCCATTTCTGAAAAAAGCATATCAACAAAAGCGCTTTCGCGCTGAATACGTTCGTTGATTTCTCTAATATCTGTCATATATTTAGCCTGTTAGTAAGTGTGCAAATTTAACATTAGAGACATTGTTAAGTTCGTTAAAATATGTTAACCGGCCACAATAAAACGCAAAGACGTTAAAATAGCTTAATGGCTTATAAATAGGGAAGATCAGAAGGTTTTTGTTACCCGGAATTTACCTGAAGCGCAAAGCTTTAATAGGGGTGATTTTGGTTATTACCAATGTAGGCAATAACATCATAAGCATACAAACGGCAATGGTTCCTAAGTTCAAAATAAGAATA
>DASWXS010000598.1:0-16153 GCA_036405375.1 Bacteroidia bacterium | reverse complement strand
GTTTTATCAATACCTAAAGGCTTCAGTAATTTTAAATTCAATTGTGCTTCATGCAGATCTGAATTCTTTCGCGAGAGTTTTACCAGTTTGTTACAGGTAAACCAATGATGTGCCCTGTTGGTGGTACCAATCCGATTTTTCACGCCTGCTTTTTTTACCAATTGTCCAACCTCTTTTTTAGGGAACACGTGAATACATGTACTGATGTGAAGCGAACGAATGAAATTTATTTGTTCGCTTTCCGGTTTTTTGAACAGCTCATCATAACTTACAAATGTATCTACAAACGAACAGGCTTCTATTACATCTTTTGTATAATTCCTTCCCAGGAAAATTACGGTACAAGCTGGAAATTGTTTTTTTAAGATCCCTGCCATCGGTAATGTCAGGATCACATCACCAATGCTATCCGTACGGCTTATTAAAAATGTTTCAGCGTTTTGCACCTGTTTGTCAATAGGCAGGTTGGCGTATAGGGCTCTTATTTTTTTGTATTTCAACCAGGTGGCATAAGCCGAAATCTTCGAGATCAGGAAACCCGCCTTTCCATCCAGGAAACCAAGGTGTATAAAGTAATGACTGATGAACTTTGCAACAGGATTAGCTACCAGTTTAAACCATGGCGCTTTTTTACCTTTCTCAAAGTATGCTTTGGAAGCAATATTAGTAAAATACTCAACCTGTTTGTAATGATCTTCCAGGCTGTTGTAGCTGTAATGCAGAATATCGCCTTTAATATGCTTTGTGTTTTTATCCCCTTCAAACAATTCGTATTTGTCGTGGGGATTGATACCCGTCCATGAACCTTTTCTGCTATCCCACAACCGCAGCTTCCTGTCCGGGTACCAGTTACAATGTTTCACCCAATGCCCGCAATAATTGGTTAAACGGTTCATGTAATAACCATCGTGGGTCCAGTTTTGTTTTACTTCCAGTATCGATTTTTCCAATGTTTCGTCGAGGGCTTCATCTGCATCCAGGCTTAATACATAAGGATTATTTGCGTACGTTATCGCCCTGTTTTTTTGTTGAATGTGCCCATCGAACGCGTGTTCAAAAAAACTTACTCCATGCGAAAGACAAATTTCCTTTGTCCGGTCTTTTGAGAAAGAATCAAGCACTACAATCTCGTCTGCAACCTTTTTTACAGAGTCGAGGCAACGGGCAATGTTCTTTTCTTCGTTGAAAGTGATTATGACTACAGAGAGTTTTATCATCAGAGGAGCAAAAATACAAAATATGCCTTTATTCCTGCCTTGTTTTAGGTTTATTAAATATTTGTATACCTTTAATCCTGAATGAGAAAGCTCCGGTTTGCAAATATTCTGACCTTCCTGATTTTGGTATGTTACCAGGGTGTATCACAGGATTATGCTGTGATGGACAGTCTTCGAAAAGTAAATGCCGGCCTTAAGGATACAGACACCACTAAAATCCAGAACCTGAATACGATTGCTTTCGAATACAGTTACCTGGATCTCGACAGTGGAATGCAACTTGCACTGGAAGCGTTAAAGCTGGCTAAAGCTATCGATTACAAACATGGACAGGCAAGCATATATAATACTATC
Source organism: Bacteroidia bacterium (assembly GCA_036405375.1). Classification (GTDB taxonomy): domain Bacteria; phylum Bacteroidota; class Bacteroidia; order B-17B0; family Aurantibacillaceae; genus JADJDM01. The sequence goes on along the minus strand of DASWXS010000598.1, from coordinate 14,582 downwards.
GGCACCATTTACCATGATGAAGGTAATTATCCAAAAGCAGTAGAGTCATATACCACAGCCCGTAAATATTCGGAAGCAATTGGTAACAAGCATATGTCGGGTGTAATCTATGCGAATATGGGCAACACTTACGAATCTATCGGTGATTTTTCGAGCGCTAAATTCTATATGTTCGAAAGCCTGCGGATATTTAAAGAACTGGGTGAAACAAAACGGTTTACTTCCTGTTATTTAAATATTGGGATATTATATGCCGAGTCGGGGGAGGTAGATTCTGCTATGTATTACTACAATGAGGCTTTGAAATATCCTTCAAAAAAAGTGGGAGTGATGGCAAGTGTGCATTCGAGTATTTCGCGGTGTTACCTGTCGCAGGGGAAGCTGAAAGAAGCAGAGAAGGAAATGTTTACTGCACTCAACCTGGTGAAGGAAATGAATTCTGATTATTATACCAGCAGCTATTCGAGCACCCTGGGCGAAATCTATACACAAATGGGAAAATATGCTGAAGCGGAAAAATTGTTGATGAAATCGTTGAAATACTCCAAGCAGGCTAAGCTCATCAACGTTGAAGCAAACACGAATTTTAATTTATATCGATTGTTCCTTGCAAAAAAACAATACAAAGCGGCTTTGGATTATCATCTTCAATACACGCTTCTTAATGATTCTATCAATGGTAAAGAAAAAACAAATGCTGCCCGTGAACTGGAAAAGAAATATCAATCGGAGAAGAAACAGGCGGAAATAGAAAAACTGAATGCAGAAAAAAATGCCAGTGAGTCAGAAAGCAAACGTAAAAGCCAGTTGATCATTTTTATTTGTATTGGTGGAGCAATGGCCTTGGCAGCTTTAGTGTTTTCCATATTTGCTGTGGTCAAGATTCGTAAGTCAAACACCCAGCTTACGCAATTGAATAAAGAGGTATTGTTACAAAAAGACGAATTGCAGGATAAAAATAAAAGCATTACGGATAGTATTCATTACGCCCAACGTATACAAAGCGTTTTGTTAACCTCGCATTCTTACATCAGGGAAAATTTGGAACATTTTTTTATTTTGAATAAACCCAAAGATATTGTGAGCGGCGATTTTTACTGGGCTATTCGTCACAACGACTATTTTTATTTTCAGCTGGCGGATTGCACGGGGCACGGTGTTCCGGGTGCGTTTATGAGTTTGCTGGGGATCAGCTTTCTGAATGAGATCGTATTGGAAAGGAACATTAAGGAACCGAATGATATATTAAATCACTTAAGGGCAGACATCATTAAAGCTTTCACCGATAAGGATACGAATACGCAGATGAACGATGGAATGGATTGTGTACTATGCAGGTTCGATCTGAAAACAAATATGCTTCATTATGCCGCCGGGAATAATTCGATTGTAATCATTCGAAACAATGAAGCGATGCAGTTACATGGAGATAAAATGCCGGTTGGGAAATCTCCACGCGACCATGAGTCATTTAAGCTGAATGTATTTCAACTGGAAAAAGGCGATTCGTTATACATGTTCACTGATGGTTTTCCTGATCAGTTTGGTGGCAGTGAAGGAAAAAAATTCAAAGTGAAGAATGTACGTGAGCTGTTGCTGAAGATCTCATCTAATCCAATTGAAGGGCAACAAAAATTACTGAACGATTTTTTTGAGAACTGGAGAGGGAATTTAGAGCAGATCGATGACTTTGCAAGTTATAGGCATTCGCCTATAACTTGCAAAGTCACGATGCTGACAAGCTGCGCTTCGTCAGTTCATCGATGATGTTTGTGTTGTGGGGATAAGGATCTAATTTACATCGAACAAACTTCTTATTGTTAATTTGCTCAGATCTGTTTTTTGATCTCCGCTTATCCTGATCTGTTTTGGCTGATGTCCTCCCTGTAGATCAAAATAATTATCACTCACTATACTGCCAGGCAAATTCAGGTATACATCCTTAGCGAATACATCACTGCTTAATTCAAATGTATTAGCGTCGATCATTTTAATATGGAAATTTGGTTTTAACAATTTCAGATTTTTCGGTTTTTCAAAAATGTAATTTGCTGTATAAAAGTCTTTGTTACATGTAATGTTTGCCTGAAGTGAAAAGGTAGCAGGATCAAAGCCTGACAACAGTTTTTGTTTGGCATATTTTCCGATTACAGTACTTGAGTTAGCTTTTGTTTTGAATTGTTCATTTCCTGCTATATAACCTGGGCCACTAAAAAGCTGAATTGCGAGGGTAATGGTTCCTTCAAGATCTTTTTGTTGATCATTGATCAGGTATATATAAACCGAATCATTTTTTTCTTCAACAGAAAGAAGTACGGGTGCAAAGGATTTTTTAGTTTCATAATAAACAGCTTTAGGATTGCCGTAATAATCTATACTGCTCCAGGAAGTAACCGGCCAGCAGTCATTCAATTGCCAGAATAAAGTTCCCATACAATAAGGTTTTGCCCTACGATGCGCTTCAATAGCAGTTTTCATTCCACGTGCCTGTAGCAATTGCGAAACATAAATAAAGTCTTCCATTTTTATCGGCACTTTATAATCACGTTCCATATAGGTTTTAATGGTTTCGAATCCTGTAGGATGTTTCTGGTGATTTTTAAATGCAGCAGAATCGAAATTCAAATCATCTTCCGGAAGTACTTTTCGCAATGTTGAAATATCAGGCATACTTTGAAAACCGTATTCCGACATAAACCTGCCCACTTTTTTGTTATATATTTCAAAGGGTTCCATTCCCCACCAAACACCCCAGTAGTGCGAGTCGCCCTGCGTGAGACTTTCTTTTCTTCCCCAGCCGGTACTTGGAGAAGTGGGCCAATAAATATTTTTTGGAGCAATACTGCCGAGTGTTTTTGGAATTACATTATGAAACAAATTGGTGTAATCATTCCATATTTTTGCTGAGTCTGATTTGGTGTAGTTGTATTGTTTTTGCCAACCCCAGTTTTTCCATCCTTCATCACTTTCGTTATTCCCGCACCACAAAGCAATGCAGGCATGGTTCTTTAAACGATTCACATTATCGATCGCTTCATTTTTTACATTTGCCACAAATGCAGAATCGCCCGGATACATGGCACAGGCAAACATAAAATCCTGCCAAACCAAAATTCCATTTTTATCACATTCATCATAAAAAGCATCATCAGCGTATGCACCACCGCCCCACACGCGGAGCATGTTCATGTGAGCATCTTTTGCCTGTTCAGCAATTGTTTTGTATTTGTGTTTCGGAACCCGGGGAAAAAAATTATCGGGCGGAATGTAATTGGCGCCTTTCATAAAAATGGGTACACCATTTAATTTGAAGTAAAAAGATTGGCCTTTATCATCTTTTTCCTGTACCAACTCAATTGTTCTTAATCCAATCGAAATATGCTGGGTATCGATAAAAGCCGCTTCCTGTTTTAAGCCAATGGTAAAGTTGTAAAGGTTTGCTTCCCCCAATCCATTGCTCCACCATAATTTCGGGCGATGGATGTAATAATCAACAGAAACCTTTTGTACACCCTTTATTAAGGTAACATTTTCATTCTCCAGGGACATTCCTGCAAATACAGCTTTGCCATCGGGAAGCGAGGCATAAGGGTAATATGTTCCGGGCTTTTCACATTCAACGGTATAAATAAAACTCAATTCGGCAATTGAGTCGTTTAAAGTCTTTTGGATATAATTTACATCGAGTATCTTTGCACGGTTCCAGAAAATGAGCTTCACATCTTTCCAGATCCCACAGGTAACAAAACGTGGTCCCCAATCCCAGCCATACTGATATTGTGCTTTCCGGGTAAATACTTTTTCATCACCAGGCAAAGTGTAGGGAAGTTTTTTGGACTCTTCCTTTCCTTTTTTTATTGCGGATTCAAATACAATGCGCAAATTGTTGTTGCCTTTCCGGGTAGCTTTTTTTATATCTACAATCCATGTTCGAAACATGTTGTTTGCCCGGAGAATGAGCGAATCGTTCAGGTATACTTTTGCGTAGGTATCCAAACCCTGGAATTCCAATTCGATATGTTTGTTCTCCAGTTCTTTTTTTGAAATGGTGAAATTTGTTTTGTACTCCCAGTCTTCATTCTCTATCCATTGCAATTGTTTTTCATTATTGCCAAAAAAGGGATCGGGAATTAATTTATTGGTGAACAGATCAGTATGCACAGTTCCGGGAACGGTTGCAGTAAACCATTTCTTTTCTTTTACATTTTTGAATTGCCATGGTCCGGAATGGAGAGAACGGGTAATATTTTGGGAGAAAGAAGGTAAAGTAATAAAATTCACCACTAAGACACTAAGGATCACTAAGGGTTTTATGACTGGGCTTTTAGTCATTCAGTTTTGTTTTGAGAAGTTTTACTTCGTCAATATTCGCATGGGTACTTTTACCCATGATAGCAGAAGAATGATAAAATGAGGTGTTAAGTTTTTTCAGTTTTTCAATGATAGAGGATCTTACTCCACCGCCCGGCATGATGATAATTCTATCTTCTGCAAGTTGAATGAGCTTTGATAAATTGTTTAGCCCTTCTACAGCATTGGGCTTTTGGCCAGAAGTTAAAATAGTTTTGAAGCCGCAATCGATAAGGTCTTCCAATGCCTTTGCAGGATCATTCACTTCATCAAATGCCCGGTGAAAGGTGCAGGGCAGGGGATAAGCCAGTTCAACCAGCTCTTTGTTTCTTTCTCTATCAATACTTCCATCCTCATTTAAAATGCCAAAAACAAATCCGTTTACCTGTTTCTGTTTTATCAAAAGCATTTCCATTTTCATCTCTTCAAATTCTTCGTCCGAATAAATAAAATCTCCCCCGCGTGGCCGGATCATAATGTAAAGGTCAATGTTGATATTCTTTCTTACTTCGGTAATGGTATCAAAGAATGGAGTGATACCTCCCGAAGAAATATCATCACATAGTTCTACTCTGTCCGCTCCTCCTTGCTGGGCAATAAGTGCGGAGGAAGCGTTGAAACAAGCTATTTCGAGTTTAGGTTTCAACATTATTCAGTTTTTGGAACTTCTATTTCGTAACCCGCGTCAATAAGTTTATTGCCTGTGAAGTCATACTTTGCGTAGTTAAAACCACTTTGAACACAATAAGCTCCATGCTCACCATATTTGTTGAGTGCAATAAAACCAACCTGGATATCTTTCGATTCTTTTTTACGCAATTTCATTAATTTGATCACGCGAGATACAGCTTCTTCACATGCCTGTTGCGGAGATTTGCCTTGCCGCATTAATTCTACAACTAAATGACAGCCGGAAATGCGGATCACCTCTTCGCCATGACCAGTTGCTGTTGCCGCGCCAATTTCATTGTCTACATAAAGCCCGGCTCCAATAATTGGAGAATCGCCAACACGTCCGTGCATTTTAAAAGCCATTCCGCTTGTTGTGCATGCGCCTGATAAATTTCCATTTGCATCTAATGCAATCATTCCAATGGTGTCATGGTTTTCGATATTCGCAACCGGTTTATACTCGCTTTTCCTCAGCCATTCTTTCCACTCCTTTTCCGATTCATCAACCAGGAGATTTTCTTTTTTGAATCCCTGGGACAAAGCAAATTGCAGAGCTCCTTCACCAACCAGCATAACGTGCGGAGTTTTTTCCATCACGGCTCTTGCAACCGATATCGGGTGTTTAATGTGTTCCAAACACGCAACTGATCCTATGTTTGCAAATTCATCCATTATACATGCATCCAGCGTAACACGTCCATCCCTGTCGGGTCTGCCACCATAACCAACACTTCTTTCGTTAGGATCGCCTTCCGGAACTCTTACTCCGGTTTCAACTGCATCCAGGGCTCTTCCATTTGCAGAAAGAACTTTCCATGCAGCTTCATTGGCCTGTATCCCAAACTTCCAGGTGGAAAGAACAATAGGTTTATTTACTTTTTTATTATCAGACACTGAGCTTGTCGAAGTGTCTTCCTGTTTTTGTTCTGAAACACTCTTCACATCATCCGAGCACCCGTTCAAAAGAATTGCTGCCGAAGCAAGTGCAGATGTTTTTATAAAATGTCTTCTGTCGCTCATTTGCCGGGGGTTAAAAAATGTTTTGCGTAATTTACCTTCATTTTATCTAACAGCTTTGCGTGAATTTTTAAGCGAGAGATAAAATCAGGGTAATTCTTTTTTTCAGGAGATAACCATAGCGTTTCGGATAATGCTGCCATACGTGGCATGCTCATGTATTCTACTTTTTTGAAACTTGTTATGTATTCTGTCCACACATTTCCCTGAGCGCCTAAAATGTATTTTCTTTCATTCATGCTTAATGCAATTGGAGTAGGGTTGTATTTGTAAACTGAATCAAGGGGATTGAAACCACCGATTGCAATGGGTTCTTTGCTTTTGTTCTTTGATTGATAGTGGTCGAAATAACAAGGTTTGCCGGGAGTCATTACTACATAGTGATTTTGTTTTGCTGCTTCAATTCCTCCTTCTGTTCCCCGCCAGCTCATTACCGCAGCATTTGGAGCAAGCCCGCCTTCCAGTATTTCATCCCAGCCAATGATCTGCCTGTTTTTTGAGTTGACAAACTTTTCTATGCGTGTGATGAAATAACTTTGCAATGCATGTTCATCTTTTAGGTTTTCGTTTGTCTTTCTCTTCTGACATTTAGAACAAGTTTTCCATCGCTCCTTCACACATTCATCGCCACCAATGTGAATGTATTTGCCGGGAAAAAGTTTTATTACCTCGTCCAAAATATTTTCAAGGAAGGTGAAAGTGCTGTCATTGCCCGGGCAAAACACATCATCATAAACGCCCCAGGTATCACCCACATCATACTTTCCGTTTTTGCACGAGTACTGTGGATACGCTGCTAATGCTGCCAATGCGTGACCGGGCATTTCAATTTCGGGAACAATGGTAATGTGACGTGCTGCCGCGTATGCAATAACTTCTTTAATGTCTTCCTGTGTGTAATAACCGCCATAAGGTTTGCCATCGTATTTGTTGTTCTTAGATGGCTTGCCAATAAGTGTTTGTTTACGTTGAGATGAAACAGTAGTAAGCAGCGGGTATTGTTTGATCTCTATTCTCCAGCCCTGGTCGTCGGTTAAATGCCAGTGAAAAGTATTGAACTTGTACATGGCTAAATAGTCTATGTATTTTTTTACCTCTTCTTTTGTAAAGAAATGACGACAGCAATCTAAATGCATGCCACGCCAGGTGTATTTTGGCTCATCATATACGCGAAGACAAGGAACTTTCAGTTCTTTGTTATTTACCGGGATCAACTGTATGAATGTTTGAATGCCATAAAATACACCAGAGAGATTTTCGCTATTGATTTCTGCTTTTCTTTTCTCAATACTTAATGAATAAGATTCATCATGAAGCGGCGCTTTGTCTTTTGTTTTCTGTTGCGTAAGAATGATCAAAGGCTTTTTAGGATCAGCTGTTGATACAATAGCTATATTTAGATTGTAGTTGTTTCTCAAATATTCCTGGAGGTATTTTGCTTCATTGGATGCATTACTGGTTACAATCAGCACCGAATCAGAAAGTGTAAAAATTCCGGTTGATGGAATAATTTCCTGTGGTTGCGGAATGATTGGATAAGTTTGTTTCTGTGCAACAGATAAAATACTGACAGAAGAAAAAAGAATGATAAATAAATATTTCATAATAAAGTAGATTTAACCTTAGTGAACCTTTATCTTTTTACTTAGCGCCTTAGTGGTAAATTTACAGTTTCAGATGTTCACTCGTGATTTCTTTCCCAAAAAATAAAGCGGCCTGTTTATTAAACTGCTCTGCGGTATCTGTTGTATAAAAATGAATACTGCCTCCTTTACTGCATTTGGCAGCCATTTCCGGGTGACGAAGCAAATAATCTGCTAAGCTGTCGGCCACAATTTTTCCCTGGCTCAGCACAGAAATAGAAGCAGGCAGTTGCTTTTTTATTTTGTCTTCGATTAATGGATAATGCGTGCAGCCAAGGATTACAGCATCAATAGCAGCAGATTGTCTCATTAGCTCATCAACGTTCTTTTTTATAAAATAATCAGCTCCCGGCGAATTAAATTCATTATTCTCAATCAATGGAACCCACATAGGACAAGCCTGCTGGTGGACAGTAATGCCAGGGAAAAATTTATGGATCTCAATTGGATACGAACCCGAAACCACAGTTCCGTTTGTGGCCAACACGCCTATATGATTAGATTTGGTATAATTGCCTATTAATTCCGTTGTTGGCCTTATTACTCCTAATACCCGTTTATCAGGCGCAAGCATGGGCAGATCTTTTTGCTGGATGGTTCTCAAGGCCTTGGCAGATGCGGTATTGCAGGCTAGTACTACAAGCTCGCAGCCCATATCGAATAATTTTTTTACGCATTCGAGTGTATATTCATATACTGATTCGAAAGAACGCGAGCCATAAGGAGCGCGAGCATTATCACCGAGGTATACATAATCATACTCCGGAATTTTCTTCATCACCTCTTTTAAAACAGTTAATCCACCATAACCGGAATCAAAAAAACCTATGGGACAATAAGTTGAGTTTTTCATCGCTACAAATATGCTCTTAATTTCAGTAAAAACCCCTTAAAATCACTTAATTTTCCAATTGCTTTGGGTTAGACAAAAACGAGTTTACTGTCGACCAAAAAAAACCTTATTTAGAATCGTTATAAATTAACAAAATCGTTAAAAAAATTAACGTTTTCCGGTCGTTGAATATAATCTTCTGCTAAATTTGCGTCCCAAATAATGGCGTGTTTTGTCATTAGAATGTCATAAAAAGTAAATTTTTAGTATGATAAAAGATATCTCCCGATCAGCTCTACATCTCTTGATGGGCTTGGTATTTGCGGGTTTCATTTTTTCCGGAAAGGCAGTTGCTGCTGACGGAAAAGCCCTTTTCAAAGCAAATTGTGCGGTTTGTCACTCCATGTGCGATCAAAAATTAACTGGTCCTGGTCTGAAAGGCGTTGCCGACCGTGTTCCGAAAGGAGCATGGTTACATGACTGGATCAAGAACAACGAAAAGGTTACCAAATCCGGTGATGCTTATGCAAACAAGATTGTAAAAGAAAATGGTGGAGCATCAATGACCGTTTTTGAAGGAACACTAAGCGAAGAAGAAATTGCTGCAGTTACGGCTTATGTTGCTGCTGGTGATCCATCTGCTTGTGGTCCTAAAGTAGATCCTGCAGCTGCTGCTGGTCCTGGAGCAGGTCCTGCAGAGGAAGCAAAAGGAGGAGTTGATCCACTTTATATAATTTTAGCGATCATCGTAATTCTTGCAATTATGATCGCAGTGTTACGCGGAGTTCGTAACTCCATGTCTTCAGTTGCTGAAAAAACTCCTGAAGAAGAATTATCAAAAACATTCTGGCAGGAAGCAAAAGACTGGGCAGCTGGTCACCGCCGTTTTATTGGCGTTTGCTGTTTGATTATTGTTTTATTGGGAATGCGTGGATGCTGGAACAGCCTGTGGATGGTTGGTGTTTATTATGATGAAACTACCGACAAAGGATACAAACCAGAGCAACCAATTAAATTCTCTCACAAAATTCACGCTGGTGATAACGCTATTGATTGCCGTTACTGCCACAATTCAGTTGAAAAATCACGCCACGCTGGTATTCCAACTGTAAACGTGTGTATGAACTGTCACAAAGCAATTCAAACCGGCCCTACAACAGGCGATAAAGAAATTTCTAAAATCTACGCTGCTGCCGGTTTCGATCCAAAAACAGGAAACTACGACCACTCTAAAGAAAATCCAATTCAGTGGATCAAAGTTCACAACTTACCTGACCACGTTTACTTTAACCACTCACAACACGTTGTTGTAGGTAAACAAGAGTGTTCAACCTGCCACGGTAACGTAAAAGAAATGACTGTTGCTGAACAAAAATCACCTCTTACCATGAAATGGTGTATTGAGTGTCACCGCAAAACAGACGTGGCAATGGAAGGTAATGCATATTACGATAAACTACATGCTTACTTAAAAGAGAAATACAAAGGACAACACTTAAAAACATTCACTGTTGCCCAGATGGGTGGTTTAGAGTGTGCTAAATGTCATTATTAATTAAAAGAATTACGAACGTAAACGTTTCAACATAGATGGGTACAAATAAAAGATATTGGAAAGGTTTGTCAGAGTTGCATAACAGCCCTGAATTCCAAAAAAATGCCAATAACGAGTTTGCTGAAGAACTTCCATTGGAAGGACTTTTGAATGATGAAAAATCATCTTCAAACACTTCACGCCGCGATTTCCTTAAGGTAATGGGATTTACCACAACTGCTGCTGTTTTAGCTTCTTGCGAAACGCCGGTTATTAAATCTATTCCTTACGTTGTAAAACCGGAAGAAGTAACACCTGGTGTAGCTAACTTCTACGCTTCTACTTTTTACGATGGGCACGACTACGCGTCGGTTTTAGTAAAAACACGTGAAGGCCGTCCTATCAAAATTGAAGGAAACGAATTAGCTAAAGGAACTAACGGTGGTACAAGCGCGCGCGTTCAGTCTGCAGTTTTATCATTGTATGATGAAGCAAGGTTAACAGGCCCGATGGCGAAAAATGCAGCTGCTACATGGGCTGCAGCTGATGCCGCTATCGCTAAGCAATTAGCTGATGCTGCTTCTGCAGGAAAAGAGATCGCTATTCTTTCTTCAACTATCATCTCTCCTTCAACAAGAGCGGTGATTGCAGAGTTCTCATCCAAATATCCTACAACCAAAGTATACCAGTACGATTCTATTTCATACAGCGCATTGCGTAATGCAAACGAAAAAGTATGGGGTAAAAAAGTTACTTCTACTTACGATTTCAGCAAAGCGAATGTGGTAGTTGGTGTTGCCTGCGATTTCTTAGGAAACTGGTTGGGTAACGATACAGAGTTCTCTGTTCAATACGCTGAAAACCGTAAAGTGAACAAAGACAAACGCGAAATGAGCAAACATTATCATTTCGAATCAAATTTATCACTTACAGGTGCTAACGCGGATGAGCGTTACATGATTAAACCTTCTGAGATTGGTAAAACGGTTGTTGCTCTTTACAATGCAGTAGCAAACGCAACAGGTAATTCACCTGCAGGTTCAGGAAAAACTTCAAATGAAGAAGCAAACAAAGCCATCACTAAAATTGCTAAAGAACTTGCTGATAATAAAGGTAAATCTTTAGTGGTTTGTGGTTTAAATGATACAGATGTTCAGGTAATGGTAAACGGTATCAATAAGATGCTGGATAACTACGGAAAATCTGTTGACGTTGATATGTACAGTAACCTGAAACAAGGTGACGATGCACAGTTCAAAACGTTGGTTGACAACATGAACGCGGGCAAAGTTGGTGCTATCATTACTTATAACTGTAACCCGCTTTACACAGCTCCTGCAAAAATGAACTTTGCAGCTGCTTATGCTAAAGTTGGAACAAAAATATCTTTCTCACAGGTAATGGACGAAACGTCTCAGAAAGCTGATTACGTTTGCCCGGATAATAACTGGTTAGAGAGCTGGGGCGATGCTAGTCCGAAACGCGGACAGTATACTTTACAACAGCCTACTATCTCTCAATTATTCATCGCTCCTCGTTTCGAAGGAACCCGCCAGGCACAGGATTCATTATTGAAATGGGCTGGTGTAAAAACGGATTACTTAACTTATTTACAGGCATACTGGCAAAATCATGTTTTCCCTATGCAGGGTAAATACGGTAACTTCTACGATTTCTGGGCACACACTTTACATGATGGTGTGCTGAAGGTAAACGTAGCGAGAGCTGCTGCTATAGTAGAGGCTGCTCCAATGGCAAAAGACTCCAGTGGTAAGCCATTATTAACCGGTGTTGCAACTGTTCTGGAAGCAATGGTTTCTGATACAGCAAAAGCAACGGAGAAAGTTGAGCCTAAAAAAGAAGAAAAAGTTGAAACAACTGCTGTTGTTCTTCCTGTTGTTGATTACGGAATGCACGCTGGTAAAGCTGCAGGTGCTAAGAGTGCAAACTGGGAAGTAACGGTGTACGAAAAAATCGCTTTAGGAAACGGTAACCAAAGCAACAACCCTTGGTTGATGGAATTGCCTGATCCAATCTCTAAAGTAACTTGGGATAACTACATTACTATGCACCCTGAAGATGTAAAAACAGGTGGCTTTAAAGAAATGTTGCGCCAGGACAGAGTTGCTACATTAGCTGATCTTACTGTTAACGGTGTTACAAAAAGATTACCTGTTTTCCCTCAGCCAGGTCAGGCAAAAGGAACGGTTGGTATCGCTTTAGGTTTCGGACGTACTGCTGAAACATTGAAAGTGGCAAACGGAGTAGGTGTTAACGCATTCGAAATGTTGTCGTGGACAAACGATACTATTCAAAATATTTCTGCTGAAGTTTCAATAGCGAACGTAAACGAAGACTATGATATGGCTGCAACCCAGGTTCACCATACTATCATGGGCCGTGAAGAATTCTTATTACGTGAAACTTCATTAAAACAATACAAAGCAGATCCAGCTTCTAACAATCCAAAAGCATTTTTACCAACCCATGCGGGTCCACGTCCAATCGGTGAGGTTGATCTTTGGAATAAACACGAGCGTCCGGGCCACCTGTGGGCTATGGCAATCGACCTTAACTCTTGTTTCGGTTGTGGTGCTTGTGTGGTAGCTTGTACTGTAGAAAACAACGTTGCTGTTGTTGGTAAGGCACAGGTTATGAATACCCGCGAAATGCACTGGTTACGTATCGACCGTTATTACACGTCTGATATGGACAAAGTGAAAGCTCACGAAGAAGGTGTTGGAGCAATGGATATGTATCTGCAGATGGAAAATCCTTCCAACAATCCGAAGGTTACTTTCCAACCGATGATGTGCCAGCATTGTAATCACGCTCCTTGTGAAACTGTTTGCCCGGTATTAGCTACCAGCCACAGTACAGAAGGTGTTAACCAAATGACTTATAACCGTTGTATCGGTACACGTTACTGTGCAAACAACTGTCCGTTCAAAGTACGTCGTTTCAACTGGTTCAACTATAACGAAAATCCTGATTTCGCGATGAATCCTGTTCAGAACGATTTGGGCCGTATGGTAATGAACCCTGATGTAGTTGTTCGTGGTCGTGGTGTGATGGAAAAATGTTCAATGTGTGCTCAGCGTACACAGGCTGGTAAACTGGAAGCTAAAAAAGCTGGTGTTCCTTTACCTGATGGTTCTATCAAAATGGCTTGTCAGCAATCTTGTCCAACAAACGCTATCGTGTTTGGTGACGCTAACGATCCTGAATCAGTAGTATCTAAACTTCGCGCTGATGAAAGAAATTACTACTTATTAGATGAGTTAGGAGTTAAACCAAATATCTCTTACTTAGTAAAAGTTCGTAACCAGGATGAAGAGATTGTATGGGAAGCTGAAGAAGCGCCTGCTGCTAAAAAAGAAGAGGCTAAGAAAGAAGAGAAGCACGCCTAATAGCAGAACAAACCAGAAAAAAGAATTAGTACAAAATTTAGAATAAAAGAATATGCACGCAGAATCGAGAATAAGAGAGCCGCTAATCATAGGCGATAAGTCTTACAGACAGATCACTGATGATATCATCAGGCCTATCGAAGGTAAAGCCAACAAGTATTGGTATATTTTATTTACCATTTCGGTATTGACTTTCCTTTGGGGTATCGGCTGTTTAGCTTACACCATCGGAACAGGTATCGGTGTTTGGGGCTCAAACAATGGTGTTGACTGGGCATGGGATATCACCAACTTCGTATGGTGGATCGGTATCGGCCACGCGGGAACATTGATCTCTGCGGTATTGTTATTATTCCGTCAGAAATGGCGTATGGCGATCAACCGTTCTGCTGAGGCGATGACCATCTTCGCCGTAATGTGTGCTGCTATCTTCGTATTGTTACACACTGGTCGTCCCTGGTTAGATTATATGTTATTCCCTTTGCCAAATCAATTCGGTTCATTGTGGCCTAACTTCAACTCTCCGTTATTGTGGGACGTATTTGCGGTATCAACTTACTTCACTGTATCTTGTGTATTCTGGTACATTGGTTTGATTCCTGATTTCGCGATGGTTCGTGACCGCGCTATCAAACCGATCAGCAAAAAAGTTTACGCTTTGTTGTCATTCGGTTGGGGTGGTGGAGCTCGTCACTGGAGCCGTTTTGAAGAAGTATCATTAGTACTTGCAGGTTTATCTACACCACTCGTATTCTCCGTTCACTCTATCGTATCCTTCGACTTCGCTACTTCAGTAGTACCAGGATGGCATACTACCATCTTCCCTCCATACTTCGTATCTGGTGCGGTATTCTCTGGTTTCGCAATGGTACTAACATTGATGTTGATCATCCGTAAAGTTTATGGTTTAGAAGCATATTTAACTATCAAACACATCGAGTACATGAATATCGTTATCATCGTAACGGGTTCAATTGTAGGTGTTGCTTACTTAACAGAGTTATTCGTAGCTTGGTATTCGGGAGTTGAGTTTGAGCAGTATGCTTTCCTCAATCGAGCCACGGGTCCATACTGGTGGGCATACGCGGCCATGATGACGTGTAACGTAATCTCACCACAGCTCT